>JADLEX010000082.1 GCA_020845895.1 Deltaproteobacteria bacterium
GTTGCGCAGCACGCGCCAGACGCTCGCCGGGCTCACCGCGACCACGTCCGCGTCCAGCATCATGAACGACAGACGGCGGTATCCTTCCAACGGACCGTCAGTCCATTTCCAACTGAGGCGTCACACAGCCGCACCGTGCCACAGCGACTGACCGGGCGTGACGGTTATCTCGCCATTGCAAACCACACGGCGAGGACTAGAATCCCACCCCGACGGAGGGTGCGATGACATCTCGATGGTTCGTTTTCGCGGCGGTGATCCTGGGATTGGTGTTCGGGTCGAATTTCGCGGCGGCGGACGACGTCGCCGATTTGCAGGCGAAGCTGGCGGCGACCGGCGCTTCGTGGACGGCGGGCGAAACCTCGATGTCGCGTCTGACGACGGAGCAGATGCGCGAGTTTCTGACGCTCGATCTCGACATGCCCGACAACTGGGCGGAGTACCTGGAGAACTCGCTGCGTTACGAGCCGCCGCGCGACATGCCCACGGCGCTCGACTGGCGCGACATGGACGGCGAGGACTTCTCGACGCCGATCAAGAATCAGGACCCCTGCGGCACGTGCCAGACGTTCTGTTTCATGGCGGCGACCGAGTCACTGCTGAAGATCCAGCAGGGCAATTCGTTCATCCAGCCGGATCTCTCGGAACAGCACGTGTATTCGTGCGACGGTCCGATCCCCTACACGCTCTTCCATCCCGCCATCTACATGGTGTCGAACGGCGCGGCCGACGAGTCGTGCATGCCCTACAACTGCGAAAGCGGCTACCGCCAACCGTGCGACGAAAAATGCGGCGACTGGTCGGTGCGTTCGCTGAAGATCTCGGACTGGAAGATGTACATGTTCCCGAACCCGGAGACGCTCAAGGGCCTGTTGCAATACGGCCCGATCGTGGCGGGTTTTCAGGTCTTCGCCGATTTCCAGGACTACACCGGCGGCGTGTATGAGCACGTCGAGGGCGGAATCCTCGGCGGCCACGGCGTGGCGGTTTACGGATACGGCGAGGACGAGGACGGCGGCTACTGGATCTGCAAGAACAGTTGGGGCACGAACTGGGGCGAGGACGGCTGGTTCAAGATCCGCTGGGGCTCGGGCCTGCTGGGCTTCGGCTATCAGTCGATGTCGATCGCGGTGACCGACGAGTCGCTGTGCGCGCAAAACGCCGCGCCCACGATCTCGCAGCTCGCCGCGCAGAACGACGCGAGCGCGCTGGCGGACGGCGCAGCGCCGTCGATCGTCTTCGACTACGCCGACGCGAATGCGAATCTGGCGGGCGGCGAGTTGTGGTACCGATACGATGACGGCTCGGAACAACGCTACGAAGCGCCGTTGACGGAGTGCGTCGGCGTTGCGGCGGCGGGAGATAAGGGCGAATACGTTTTGGCCGCACCGGGCTCGGCCGGCCAGACGCTCTCGGTCTGGGTGCGCGACACCTGCGGAGCGGACAGCAATATCCTGACGCTCGACCTCGGCGGCGAAACGGGCGATGACGACGCGGCGACCGATGACGACAACGCGGGCGACGACGATGCGGCGGGAGACGACGACAGCGGCGACCCCGCGGACGACGGCGACGATGATGACGACGACGATGACGGGGCCTGCTGCGGCTGAGCGGGATTGACCTGAAAAGCAAAACGGGAAACGGGCCGAACGGCGCGTTTCCCGTTTCAACTTTGGGTTGCGAAAGGGGAGCCTCGAACTCCCACGGTCTTGCGACCACAAGATCCTGAGTCTTGCGCGTCGACCAATTCCGCCACTTTCGCGCGCCGGGGAAAAACCCCGATCGGGCTCGGTTTTTACTTCCAATCGTCGAAACTTGTCAACCGAAACGCCGCTCGCGCAGGCGGTCATATTGCCATTCGTCCGCGAATATGTCCCAATGTTTTTTTATCGCGGAATCACGGTGCGCAAAGCGGCCATCATTATTCTCCTCGTTTCGACGGTTCTGAGTGCGGGCGGGAGTGCGTTCGCGCATACCGACCTGCGTGGATGGTATGCCGACGGACAGACATGGCTCGTTTGGGAAAATGCCGACCCGTGGCCGCTGACCTATGACATCTACAAATCCGACGCGCCGTTCACCGACACGACGCAGGCCGAGTGGGTCGGGCGGGTTTTTCCGCAGGACGGCCGCGCGCCGCGACTCAAGATCGCGTATTGGTTCGCCGAATGGCAATTGCCCGATGGCGATGGCGGGCAATACGTGATGACCGAAAACGAAGCCCTGTTCGTTCACACGCCGCATGCCGAAGAAACTGCGTATTTCGCGGTGGTGCAGACCGGCGAGACCGCGGTGGGCGCCGAGAACCTGACGGGACCGATCGAGCAGCGCCTCGATCCGGTGCAATGCCATCTGCAACGCCGCGCCGAAACCTTCGACGAGGGCCGGCCCTACGCCATCTACGCGCACTGGGTGGATGGCGGCGACGATTGGGACGGTGGGCGCGCCGACTACCCGATCATGGGCAACAAATGGTCGGCCGGGACGGGTTACGTCTTTGCCGTGTGGGAGCCATCCGAAGGACGCACGGGCGAACCGATGCCGATGGTGCTCGGCTTTCACGGCGGCGGCGAAAGCAACTACTTCAACTTCGGCGGCAACATCAATCCGCGTCTGCTGATCGACACGACCACCCCGCATGGCCTGTGCGTCTCCATCGACGACTCGATGCTGGTGATGAAAGACTCCGCAACGGGCCCCCGAGTGGACAACGAAGTCACGCGATGGTTCGGGTATTGGGAAGGCTTCAACCGCTTCGAGGTGCCGACCGAGTATCCGCCGAACGACGGCATCGTGATCGACTACAGTCTGCGCCGCGTGCACTTCATTCTCGATTGGCTCGTGGCGAACGACGAGGTCGACCCGCACCGCATCTCGCTGATGGGCGTGAGCGGCGGCGGCGGCGCGGTGGGCTTCATGACGCGGTGGGACCCCAATCGCTACTCCGCCGTCGCCATGTTCGTGTTGCCGCTCAAAACGACGATCTTTCCGTACGCGTTCTACATGCAGGGCACGGCGGAGCAAAACCTGGCGACCAATCTGCCGAGAGACTACGGCCTGACGGACTGGTACTGGATCACCAATCTGCTTCACGACGATCGCGAGTTGCCTTTCATGCGTCTCGTGATGGGCAAGCAGGACGTGCTCGGCCCATGGGAGGATGTCGTCGCGGCCTTCGACGAGATCGAGGCGCTGCGGTGGGGCGCACATCTGTATTGGGATGAACGCGACCACATCGCGCACTGGCCGGGCACGCACTGGACCGGCAGCGAGCGGCACCACGTCGACTCGATGACGCGCTATCGCAACGACCAGTCGTTTCCCGCGTTCACCAACGCCGACACCGATCCCCTGATGGCAGGACAACAACCGGACGTCGGCCGCGAAGGCCGCGAGAGCGGCGATGAGTGGGGCACCTGGGGCGGTTATCTCGACTGGGATGTCGATTCGATCGTCGACACGCCGACCACGTGGTCCGTTTCGATCTTCTTGTTCACGGAGTCCGAATTCGAAAGTGATGTCGCGCCGATGGAATCGATGAACGCGGATGTGACGATCAGGCGTGCGCAGGAATTCCGCTACGCGCCGGGGACGAAGCTGGCCTGGAACCTCGACACGGACGAAGGCGAACTCGCGGGCGAGGTCGAGGTGGACGACGCGGGGCTCGTCACGATCCCGCAGATTCCGATCACGAAAACCGCGAGGACGCTGACCGTGACGTTCGTGGAGGCACCGGGAGACGACGACACTATTGACGACGACACGGATGACGGCACGGACGACGATGCGGGAAACGACGATGCGGATTCGGCGGCCGACGAATCCGATGGCGGCGACGACTCCGGTTGCGGATGCTGACGTTTATCTCGGTTTGTGGCACGATCAGTCGTTGTCATTGCATGAAGTTGCCCTGCGGCGATCCGGCTTAGACGCGAAAGTGCGCGAAATGATGAAAAGACGATTGGCGGCTCCGTGGATGACGATCGCGGCTTGTATGGCGATTGCGTTTTCGTTGGTTCTTTTCGCCACCGACGCCTTCGCCCAGACGGATCTGCGCGCGTGGAATCGCGACGGCCAGACGTGGCTCGTCTGGAACATGACCAATCCCGATCCATTCACCTACGACGTATATCGCTCGGACTCCCCGATTGTGGACGTCGCCGACGCCGAGTTCGCCGGTCGTCTGTTGATGGAAGACATCACCACGCCGCGCCTCAAGCTTGCCGATGCCGACGCGACATGGACGATCCCCGACGAAGATGGAAATCCGTATTCGCTCGCGGACGACGAGGGTCTCTTCGTCCACACGCCGCACGCCGCGACACCGGAATATTTCGCTGTGGTGAAACACGGCGAGACGGCGCTGTCCGCCGAGAACTCCATCGGCCCCATCGCGCAGGCGCTCGATCCCGTGCAATGCCACCACCAACTCGACGGCGTGACGAGCGAAGACCGCCACTACGCCGTGTACGCGCACTGGGCCGACGGCCGCGAGGACTACACCGACAATCGGCCCGACTATCCCGTCATGGCCAATGCCTTCGCGAACGGCGTCGGGCACGTCTTCGCGCTCTACGAGCCCGACGACGGGCGCACCGGCGAACCGATGCCGATGGTGATCGGCCTGCACGGCGGCGGCGACAGCAACTATTTCCGTTTCGCGCGCGGATTTTCCGACATCTGGCAGATCGACATGCTCCTTCCGGGCGCATTCCTGCTCGCGATCGACGACGCGCTACACGTGCGAGAACCCAGCGGCCCCAACGAGGTCACCTTTGCGGAGCACACGCGCTGGATCGGGTACTGGACCGGCTTCGACCGCTTCACCGTGCCGACCGAGGACCCGCCGGACGACGCGATGGTCGTAGACTACACGGTGCGTCGCATCGATTTCATCCTGAATTGGATGCTGGAACGCGAGGACGAGATCGATCCGCGCGCCGTGTCGATCTTTGGTGTCAGCGGCGGCGGCGTGGCCGTGGGATTCCTGACCCGGTTGTGGCCGGATCGGTTTTCCGCGGGACACAACTTCGTGCCGTCGTTTCAGGGAACGCCCTACCCCTTCGCGCGTTACATGCAGGGCGCGATCTCCCAAAACCTCGCGACGAATTTCCCGGGAGAGCCTGACCTGCGCAATTTCTACTGGCCCACTTTGCGCCTCGCCGAAGGTGAACTGCCGTACCTGCGCGTCATCACGGGGAAGAAAGATATCGGCGACCCATGGGACATGCGGGTGGAGGGCTTCACGGATATCGAGGATCAGCGCCTGGGATGGGCGCTCTACTGGGACGAGCGCGATCACATCCTCAACTGGCCGGGCTCGCATTGGATCGGCAGCGAGAAGCACGATCTGAACGCGCTCACCAAATACCGCGCGGATCAGTCGTTTCCGGCATTCAGCCAAGACGATCAGAACTCCGCTCTCGAAGGGCAGCAACCCGAGATGGGCGAGACGCGAAATACCGGCGACCCGTGGGGGACGTGGGGCGGCTACTTCGACTGGGACACGCAGACGATCGTCGACACCGAGAGCGAGTGGTCCGTCAACGCGTGGATCACGTCGCAGTCTTCGTATGAACCGGATGTGCCGGAATTCGGCGAGTCCCGCGCCGACCTGAGCATTCGCCGCCCGCAGGAATTCCAGCCCGCGGCGGGCGAGACGCTGCGCTACGAGATCGCTCCCGCCGATGGCGGCGCGGCGACTCAAGCGGGCGAGATCGTCGTGGACGGCGACGGCCTCGTGACGATCGCGGGCGTGATGATGTCGAAAACGCCGCAGCGCGTGACGATCTCGACTCCGGGCGGGGGCGACGACGACAGCGAGCCGGACGACGACACGGCGGATGATGACGACCAGACGGACGACGATGACGTCGATCATGTCGACAACGGCGACGACGATGACGACGATGGTGATGGATGCGGTTGTTAGGATGAAGACGGAATCGGGACGACTCGACGGATGAAGGAGCAGGCATGAAGGTGTGGAGATTCTGGTGGCGGTGTCTGGTGATCGCGACGGGTTGTCTGGCACTCGCGGCGACCATGCTCGCGACGGGCTGCGCCGGCGATGACGACGACGATTCCGACGACGACGACGCGGCGGATGACGACACCGACGACGACACGTCCGACGACGATCTCATGGACGACGATGCGGATGACGACGACACCGGCGGCGAGTTCCAGGTGCGCTGGGACTATCTGCTCGTCGATGCCGAAGCGCCTCCCGCGAACCCCGAAACCGGCGATGCCACTCCGGCGCTGCTCAACAAGATTCCGCTATTCCGCTTCCGCGAGGACGTGGGCGATGCCGAACCGCGACCGGTGAAATCCATCGTGTTTCTCGTCGCGGGGTACACGGCGGGCGCCAACCAGATCCGCTTCATCGCCGAGAATCTCGTGCGTCTCACGCAGGGCGACATCGAGGTGTGGGTGCCCGACCGCCGCTTCCACCTGCTCGAAGACGTGGTGGGCAGCAACGCGGCCGAGGAAGCCGGCGACCCGTACATCGCGTACGACTATTACTACAACAACCTCGAGGTGAACGGGCGCACGTTCGGCGGATACCTGAATCCCAACGCCGAGGAAACGGCCATGATGAGCGAATGGGGCCTCGAGATGCAGCTCAAGGATTACCAGACGCTTATGAACCTCATCCCCCAGGACCGCCGAAGCACCAACGTGTTTTTTGGCGGGCACTCGCGCGGGGTGTGGTTCGCGCAGGCGTTCGCGGGATGGGAGTCCGAACCCGGCCGCGTAATGGGCAACGACCTCGCGGGCGTGATCCTGCTCGACGGCGCGGCGCGGCGCGATGAAACCTACGACGAGGCCGATTACCTCGGCGACATCGAGAAGATCCGCGTGGGAGATCTGCCGCGCACCACGCTCTTTTCGTTCTTCTCGCCCGATCTCTACACCTTCCTCGAAATCTTCACGATGGCGGCGTCGGACGATTTGGCCGACACCAGCGACCCGACGCTCGGCCCCGACGGCCACTTCCCCTATCTCGGTCCCTTCCAGATCCTCAAGCCACTCATGACGCGCGGCCACGACGTGACGCTGACCAACGAGGCGTTTGTCGGCCTCGTGGCCGACGACGAGTACGGCCTGATGGAGAACTTCCACGGCCACATGGGGCGGCTCACCGGAGGGCAGATCTGCCACGACTTCCTCGGCGATTACCCGTGCGAGGATGGCGCGTCGTATAGCTGGATCAACTACGACGAGGTGGAGCCGCACGAGCTGATGAAGGCGCAGTCGCTCATCCAGAATATCTACGAGGGACCGTCGAACAACGCGGACCCATACTACAGCTACCGCCTCGACATCGACCTGTACGTCGCCGACCTGTGCGACACGCTGGGCACGTGGCGCGACACGTACTTCCAGCTCTACTCGTCGCAGATGGACGCGCCGGTGTACGTGATGGCGACGGCGCTGGTGGCCGAGACGGGGACGATGGAAGAGTACCGTGACCAACTGCCGCCGGTGCGCGGATACGAGGTGCCGCGAACGGAAGTCGGCTACGACGTATTGTACCAGACCGAGTGGGAGCACATCGACGGCTTGCAGGTCGAACCCGAGTACAACAACTTCTTCACGGATCTCGCCGACTGGGTGACCACGTGGTCCGACGGCGAGGTGCAGGTGCCCGAGTTCGGCACGCCGTGGGAAGACGTCGCGGACCAATATCCGGTCTTCTGAGCGCGCTGGGGAGCGCCGAGCGCCGGCTCGGCACGAGCGGTGATGCGTGTGCACAGCCGGGGGCGGCTGTGCCACATGCCGGTCCGTTTTCATTTGGCGGGCGTCGTCGCCGCGTCTTCCCAAACGCGGCACTCGTCGCCCACGCAGTCCTTGAGCGCGGCGACGAATTCCGAAAGCGATCCTCGCACCGATTCGTACTGCGCGTCTTCGTGCGCGCTGTCGAGTTGATACGGATCGGCGGCGATCTCGTAGAACTCACTGTCGGTCGGCACGCCGAAGAACGATCGATACTCGACTTGGATGAATCCCTCGCCCTCGGGCGCGCCGACGCCCGACCTCACGGCCGCGAACGTCGGCACCTCGATCGTCGTGCCGGTCGCCGACCAGTGCTCGAAGAGCAGCCGCCTGCGCCAAATGTCGCTTTGCGGGTCCTCGATGAGCGGCACGAGCGAACGCCCGTCCACCGCGATGTCCGGCTCGGCGTCCGCGAGATCCGCGAACGTGGGCGCGAGGTCATTGTTCGCCGTCATCCGATCGGTCGTCGCCGGTCCGAACCCGGGCACGCGCATGTAGAGTGGCACGCGGATCGATTCCTCATAAGGGGCATTTTTCTGCGGGATCAGATGTCGCCCGAGCAGATAGCCGTTGTCCGACGTGAAGATCACGACCGTGTCGTCTAGCCGACCCTGCGCGTCGAGCGCGTCGAAGACGTCGCCGATCAGGTCGTCCACGGCGAGCATCGACGCCGCCATGCCGTTGTATTGTGCGCGCGCATTCTCGATGTCCTCTTCGCTCAGGTGCGGGCGATCGAGCAGGTATGGCGGCTTGTCCGAGATGTCGGCCTCATTGAAACTCGGCTCGTCGGGAAGATCGAGATCGAGCACGCCCTCATGGCGCGGCGCGGGACGGATGGTCAGCTCGTACCAAGCCGAGTAGGTCGGTTGCTGATCGAGCCAATCCTCGGGAAACTCGACGTGCGGCGCGAGCGGCGTAACCCACAGAAAAAACGGATCGTCCGGCGGCGCATCCTTGATGAACTCCACCGAGCGGTCGGCGAGGATGTCGGTTTGATAATCGTCCTCGGTCTCGCCATAGGTCACGAGCTCGCCGTTGTCGTTCACGGTGTTGCCGTACACCTCATACACGGTGCTCGACGTCAGCGCCTGCCAGTCGCTCCATCCGGGCGGGATGTAATCGTCCTCGGTCTCCGTGCCGTAGCCGTTCAGATACTTGCCGACGATGCCCGTGTGGTATCCCGCGTCCTGAAGCCACGTCGCCACGGTGGAGGTGTCGTCGAGCCGCGTGACGCCGCCGAAGGGAAAGTTGTTCGTGCGCACGCCGTTGTTGTGCGTGTATTGGCCGGTCAAAAAGGTTGCGCGCGAAGGACAGCACAGTGGATTCGTCGCGTACGATTCGCGAAAATCGATCCCCACATCGATGATGTTTTCCTTCAGATTCGGCATGTGGCCGCCATCGATTAATACGTCGAGCAGCTTCTCGTCGAGATCGTCCGCCATGATGACGACGATGTTCGGACGTTCGATCACGTCGTCGTCGTCGCCATCGTCGTCCCCGTCGTCGTCGATCGCGGAGTCGTCGTCAACGTACGTATCGTCATCCGCGTCGTCGTCGCCGGAGTCGCCGTTGCCGGAGACATCGTCGTCATCGTCGCACGAGCAGGCGCCGACCGAAGCGGCCAAAAACGTGATGAGGAAATACGTGAAATACTTTTGCACCGCGATACCCTCCCATGGCCCCAAACAACCACATCGTCATTCGAAGGGTTCATGAAAACAGGTTTGCGCCGCCGGTGCACCCCGGGGCGCAAACCAAAGGCCGTGAATGGTTGATTCGTTACGCGGCTAGCGGCTCGGCGCGGTTGCGGATCGCCTCGACCTTCGGGTCCATCACCGCGAACCACAGCGGCGGGATGAGCGCCAGCAGCACCATGCCCGCGTAGCCCGTGGGAAGCTGCGGACTCTCGTCGAAGTGCCGAAGGATCTGGTAGCGCCGGCCCGCGTAGGCGTGGTGATCGGAATGCCGCTGGAGGTGGAACAGGAAGTAGTTTGTGATCCAGTTGCTCGCGTTCCACGAGTGCAGCGGATTCACGATCTCGTATTTGCCGTTCGCCACCTCGCGACGCTCCAGACCGTAGTGCTCCAGATAGTTCACCACCTCGAGCAGCGAGAACGCGATGATCGACTGGCCGATGAAGAAGGCGAACGCCTTGGGGCCGAGACCAACGAGGATCGCCACCGCCAGCGCACCGGAGTAGATCGCGCCCATCAGCACGCGGTTGTGGATGCTCCAGACGGGTTTCTTCATCCGGTTCACGCGGCGGGTCTCGATCTCCCACGCCGATTTGAACGTGCCGATCACCGTGCGCGGCCAGAAGCGGTAAAAACTCTCGCCGAGACGCGACGTGGCGGGGTCGTTCGGCGTCGCGACCTGCGCGTGATGGCCGTACACATGTTCGATGCCCTAGTGCATGTAGCACACGGTCCACAGCATCATGTTGCCCAGACGCCGTTCGAACTTCACGTCGCGATGCACCAGCTCGTGCGCGACGTTGATGCCCATCGCTCCGCCGCACACGCCCACGGAAAAGAGCAGTCCGATGGATTCGAGCACCGTCAGATCCGCAAAGGTGATCGCCCACAGGCCGAAACCCACCACGAAGACCTGCGTCGGCGCGCACGCCCACGTGATCCAGCGAAAGGGTCGACTGTCGACGAGCGCCTTCTCGTCCTCGGGCGACGGGTTGTTTTTGTCGATCCCCAGAATCAGATCGAGGATCGGGATGATCCCGAACACCCAGATGATCGTCGAAAACGACGACCATCCGCCCAGGTGGAAGCCGACGAACACCGTCGTCGGCAACAGGACAATGAGGGTGAACGGCCAGAAACTCACCTTGCGTCCCGTGTACTGCGTTGCGAACTCCATCGCCATGCGCTGTCTCCTTCTTCCCCGTTCGAATTACGCACCGATCATGTTGCCGCCGCACACCCGCAGAACACCGCCCGTGATGCCATAGGCACCCGGAGTCGCCAAAAACGTGATCGCATCGGCCACGTCGCGCGGCAACCCGCCCTGCGACAGGTTGGCGATACGCCGCCCGATTTCGCGCGTCATCGTCGGAATCGCCGCCGTCATTCGGGTTTCGATGAAGCCCGGCGCCACCGCGTTGATCGTGATGCCGCGCGGTGCGAGCTTCGACGCCTGAAAACGCACGTAGCCGATCACGCCCGCCTTCGCGGCGGAGTAGTTCGTCTGGCCGAAATTCCCCGCGATGCCCGCGATCGACGACAGGCACACCACGCGTCCGCCCTCTCGCAGCAGCGGCTTCGGCCCCTTCGCGAGCGCGCCCGTGATGGCGATCGCCGCGCCGAGGCTCACGTTCACGGTCAGGTCCCACGCCTCGCGCTTCATGTTGCGCAGCGTCTTGTCGCGCGTCACGCCCGCGTTGTTCACCAATATGTCCACGCCGCCGAACTGCGCGCGAAGCCGGTCGGCGATCTGCGCGGGCGCATCGGCCGAGGTCACGTCGCACGCCATCGCGGTCCCGTTCACCGAACGCGCCGTCTCCTCCGACGCCGCGAGGTCGTCGGGGCGGTCCAGCACGATCACGTGCGCACCTTCCGCTGCGAGCGCGCGCGCCGTCGCCTGCCCGATGCCGCGCGCCGCGCCGGTCACGAGCGCCACCTTGCCGTCGAGCGCCTGCACGAACGTGGGCGAGGCGACGGGCTTCGCGGCGAGCTTCGACACATGAATCGGCTGCCCGGTGACATACGCGCCGTGATCGCCGAGCACGTACCGCAGCGGGCCTTCGAGGCGGTCCTCCGCGCCCGGTTCGACCGTCACCAGATTCGCCGTCGATCCGCGCCGCCCGATTTCCTTGGACATCGCGCGCACAAAGCCGTCGAGCGCACGCGATGCCGCGGCGGCCTCGGCGTTTTTCGCCGCGCCTTCCGGACGTCCGACCACGACGACGCGCGCGCACGAACCGATGCGCGAGGCAAACGTGTGAAAAAACCCGTACACCTTCGCGAGATCATCCGTGCCCGCGACGCCCGACGCGTCATAGACCAGCGCGTCCGCGCCGAACTCCGACGGCACGTTATCGGGGGCGATCGGCGCGGTAGCGACACCCGCCTTCTCGAAAGACTTCGAGTCGCCCGAGGGCGCATACACCGTCGCGCCGGCGCGACCGAGCATCTGCGCGATCGCGTCGGCGACCGCGCCGCCCTTCACGAACCCCGCGATGACGCGGCGGCCTTCGAGCGGACGCGCCGACCATCCGCCGCTCGCGCGACGTAGTTTGGGCGGCAATGGAATCGGCAGGCCCAGCGTGCCGACGAGTTTGCGAAATTGCGGATTCCACGTCAGTTGATTCAGGACATCGCCCATGACAAATCCCCCATTTTCATCGCGCGCGAAGCGCGTAAGTCCCCGACATATTGAGCAAGCCGCCGCGCGCGGCGCCGACATACACGCCGTTCGCATCGTCCACGAAGATTCCGACAGCGCCCGGCAGTACGATGGGCCGCGTGAAGCGCGCTTCGATCTCGCGAATCGCGAACGGATCGCCGCCACCCGGCCCCCACACGAGCGCTTCGAACGTCCGCGCGAAGGTGGCGAACCCGTGCAGGATCACGTTCTTGAACCCCGCCGCCTTCGCGTAGGGACCGAACCAGTGCAGCGGGTTGAAATCGCCCGTGAGCACCGCGAAGTCGAACCCCGCGCCCGGCCCGATGCGGCGGAACGCGATTTCGCGCGCATCCGCCGGCACAAGCGGTTGCTCTTTCTTCTCGCCGCGCCCGCGCGATGCCAGCGGCACGAACGCGCGGATCTCGCAGTCGAGCGCGTCGGGATTCGCGTCGGTGCCGGTGATGACGCGCTGGCGGAAAATCGCGCGCGTGCCGTCGTCGTCCACGTGTTCGAGCCACGCGCGGATGCGCAGACGCTCGCCGATCGGGATCGGCGCGTTCACCGTCATGCGACAACCCGCGTTGAGCACCTTCGACATGGGGTAGGTGAGCCCGTCGAGCGTGCGCGCGGCGAAGGGTACGGCCCACTGCGGGAACATGTGCGGCGGCAATCGATCGCCGTACGCCTCCGGCGATCCCCCGACGTTACGGATGAACGCGCGCGCCAGATCGACCGGGCGCGGTGCGATGGTCGCCTCGATCACACGCCCCGGCGTGACCGGCGGCGTGGGCACCATGCGCGGCCCGAAACTCTGGCGCGCCGACGCCACCGCCACACGCCCCAACGTGGCCAGCACGGGACCCTGATAACGCACGAATCCGGCGGGAACGGTCATGACAAGCCCCTTACGCGCGCGCCGCATCGGCGTCGCCCTGCCCCGCGAGTTCCTGCAGGATGCGCGGCGAGCCGTTCGTGATGAGTTGATAGTGATGCCGAACGCGCAGGTCGGCGCGTTCGGTGTACCGATCGGCAAGCTCGCGCCGCTCGGGGAATTTTCGCGCCTGCTTCCACAACACCCGCGAGATCGCCGCATCGGCCAGAATCCGCGTCAGGTTTTCGGCGTGCAGCATGGCGTAAGCGAAGTCGCGCTTGGGATTCCAGTTCTTGAAAAACTCGCTCGTCCAAGTGCTCATCGGTTTCTTCGCGACCGACTTCATCTTGTCCGTGGCGACTTTTTGCATGAGGTGCTGCGTCGCCCGGTAAGCGGTGGATTCGATGCGCGCAACGCGACGCTCGATCGGGTCCGTCGCCGAGACCGACAGCCAGCGCGCCTGCGCCGCGCGGCGCACGAACTCCTGGGGATTCTTCATCACGCCCATCAGCGTGTCCTTCATCGCCATCAGCGACTGGATTTGGCTCGTGCCCTCGTAAATGGGCATGACAAGCGCGTCGCGCATGAGCTTCTCGACGCCGGTCTCGCGGATGTAGCCCGAACCGCCGTGGATCTGCATCGCGCGGCGCGCCATCTCGACCGCCTTCTCGCTCGCCAGGTATTTGAGCAGCGGTGTCGCCTGTCGCGAGACGGCGGCGTAGTGATCGGCCATCTTCGCGTCCTGGCGCGAAGCCACCGAGTCGGTGTCGTGGAAATACCGCGCGCGAAGGCGCAGCTTTTGCGCCATTTCTTCGTGCCACGCGCAGTGAATCGCCAGCGCGCGCAGGCCCTGCAGGTCGGTGCGCATCTCGTCGAGGTAATCGGCGATCAATTCGTGGCGACCGATGGGCTTGCCCATGCTGACGCGCTCTTCGGCATACGCCTTCGCCGCGCGATACGCGGCCTCGCACAGGCCGATCGACTCGAATCCCACGCCCACGCGCGCGTTGTTCATGAGCAGCAGCATCAACTTGAAGCCCTCGCCCCGCTGCCCGATGAGCTGCGCCGGCGTGTCCTCGAACGCGATCGTCGTCGTGGCCGAGCCGTGATGGCCCATCTTTTCCTCGATGCCGACGAACTCGGCGAATCGCGTGCGCGTGCCGTCGGCCTGATCCTCGAACGCCGGCACGAGAAAGAGCGACAATCCCGCGAGGCCCGCGAAGGAATCGTTCGGGTCTTTCGCGTCCTCGGTCCGTGCGATGACCACGTGGTACTTCGCGTGGCCCGACGTGATGAAAATCTTCTGGCCGGTCACGCGCCAAACGCCGTTTTCGTCCTGGCGCGCACGGGCCTTGAGCCGCGCCATGTCCGATCCCGCGTCGGGTTCGGTGATGTCCATCGAGCCCCACGCCTCGCCCGAAATGATCTCGCGGATCTCGCGCTCGAAGCGGGTCTTGGCGATCCGCCACTCGGCACGGTTCACCTCGGTCGTCCCCTCGTGAACCGAGTACATCAACAGCGCCATGGCGATGCCGCCATGGAAGCTGTGGTGCGCCATCACCGAGACGTCGGCGCGTCCCATCACTTCGCTGTTCAGAAAATAGACGAGCAGCGGCACGTTCGACCCGCCCAATTCGCGCGGCACGCACAGGCCGTGAAGTTCCAGCCCCTTGATTTGATCGAAGATGCCCTGAAGGAGCGGCGGAAAGCTGACGTGGCCGTCCTTGAAGAGCACGCCGTCGCGGTCGATTTCGAGCGCGTGCGGCGCGATCTGCTCGGCCGAGAACTCGCCGACGAGCTGCAAAATGCCCTTGTAGAAGTCGACCGCCTCATCGACGTTGCGAAAGCCGTCCGGCGAGCGCCAGTTGTATTCCGTGATCTCGACGAGCGGCGCCCAGTCGATGCCCTTGTCCACGTAAAACCGGATATCGTCGTTGTCCTCGAAAAAGTTCGCCATGGTCGTCTCCCCTTACGTTCGCTCGGGGTTCGCAAAGAATCCCCGGCGTGCGATGCGAATCATCTCCCGTAACTGCCGATCCATCGGGTCCACGTCGTCGTCGTCGCTCGGCACGAGCTGCGTGAGCACATCCGACGACGCGATATTCGAGATCACCATGCCCACGATCTGCGACACGAACGCCGGCACGTCGAGTTGCGAATCCACCGTGCCCTCCTGCTGGCCGCGCCGCATCGTGTCCACCACGAGCCCAATCCACGGATGCAGGTGGTCGCGGAACATCGCGAGCAGCGAAGCCGGCCGGTCGAGCAGCTCGCGCACGAGCAGCCGCGCCCGGGCCGAGTCCTCGCGGAAAAAATCGATGACCGCGAAAATCGCCGCATCGAATCCCTCCTGCCCGGTCGTCGCCGCCTGCAGGATGCGCGGGACGACGTCCTTCCAGCGCGTGATAAGCGCTTCAAGCACGGCCACGCGGATCGCGTCTTTCGACGGGAAGTGATGTAGCACCGACGGTTTGCGGATTCCGACCGCGTCCGCGATGTCCTGAAGCGATGTGCCGTCGAAGCCGGCCGCCGCGAAAAGACGCGTCGCGGCCGCCAGAATCTGGTCGCGCATGTCGTGGTGTTCGTGCGCGCCGTTCGCGAGCGCAGGTTCAAATTCGGTCGCCATGCCCGATTATTCTCCGAAATTCCCCGACCGTTTGGTCGTCGTTCATCTACCGATTGGTCGTTTATAGACTACCAGATGGTAGACGGCAAGGGAAATTCGCGCTTTTGGTAGGCGGATTACCGGACCGGACCGGTGGTTCAGGATTTGCCGGCTTTTTCGAACACGATCGCGATCGGCGCGAAGGCGTTTTGCAGTTCGGTCGGCGCACCGCGTCGAATCCAGAACGCGACGGCGGGCTCGAACCCGATCAATCTGCCCGGCCGATAGTGCGCCACGAACGCCTCATTGGTGAAAAACGCGTAGTAGTTTTTCACGTTCGCCAAGCGATCCTCGATGAACTTGCGCTGTCGTTCAGCCCAGAATCCGTTCTTTTTCGGCGCGAATTCCTGGCGGAGCCGCTCGACCATGTCCTCGGGTACCGTGATCGTGTCGGTGTCTTCGAGCAACGGCCCCAAATAAATCAGATCGGGTTGCAGTTCAGAGATCCGCGCGAGGTCCATCTTCTCGTGGCCGGGGAATCCCTTGCCCAGCTCCACGGGCCGATGCGCGACGACGGGATCGGCGAGCCCGTGCGAGTCGTACGCGCGCAGGCCGCTCTCGTACGGTAGCGCGCCCGCGGGCATGAGATAGAGGAACGTGCCCGGCGGCACCGCGCCGCGCAGGGCGATTCCGACCTGCTGCCACAGCCCGGTCGTTTCGCGGTGACGCAGCACCGCCGTCACCGCGCTCGCGGCGGTGACACACGTCGCGATGGCGAGCAGCACGGCCGCGCGGGCGCGGTAGCCGACGAGCCCTTGCGGCGATCGCCCGGCGCGCCGCGTGACGAGTTCGCCCCACAAGCCCTCGGCGAGCCACGCGACCACCGGCAGCACCGGTACGAAGAATCGGTGATACGGGAAGTAGTCGCCACCCACGTACGTGTTGTACGCGGCGTACGCGCCGATCCACGCACTGCGAGCGCGACGCGGGTGCGAATGCGCGACGTCCGCAGCCCGACCCGCGCGGCGACCATCACCGTCGCGAGCGCAAGCCAATTCAGAATGAGCCACAGGCCGACGTATCCCAGACCGCGCAGCCACAGATCCGCGCCACCACCGTCCACCTTGGCGTAGTACGCGTTGGGAAACGGATAGCCGTAAAAAGACCATCGCCACGCGAGCACGGGGCCGAATACGCCCGCGAAGACGAGCGACAGTTTGAGGGTGGATGTCCACCGCTCGCGGCCGGTTTCGATCGCAAAGAGCAGCGCCGCCGCAAGACCCGCGAACGCGACGGCTTCCATGCGCACGCACGCCGCGATCCCCAGCGCGACACCCGTCCACGCGGGCGAGATGCCCCGCTCCGCGCGCAGCACCAGGGCGGCGAATCCCGCGAACATGAACGCCGAAAAGAACAGCGTCTCCATGCCCGAGCTCAGGTAGAACCACACGGCGGGCTGCGTGACGAGGATGACCCCGGCGAGGCTGATGGGGATGCGCGAGGGTGCGGCGCTTTGGGCACGCGGCCATGCGAGCGCGCGCAGGGCGACGAGCATCAGCGCGATCGCGAACGTGTTGAGCGCGAACGCCGCGACCTCAGGCGTCGCGCCGATCTTCATGGCGATGCCGACGAGGAGCGCGAAGAGAAAGTTCGACGCCGACTCGACCGGTTCGCCCACGTTGTAAACGAGGCCGTGTCCGGCGGCGAAGTTCGCGGAGCATCGGAACGTGATGAAGGCGTCGTCCACGAGCCCCAGGTGCAGCCACGGCCCGACCGCCGCGACAACAGCGACGGTCGCGACGGTGAACGCGGCAATCCGCACCGCGTCGCGCCCGGTCAGGATGGGCGATGCCGTCTGCATGTTCCGCCGAACTCCGTGGAGGCCAGAACATATCCATCCCGGCCCGACCTGTCACGCCGTCCGTTTCGCTTGTTCGCGCACCAAAACTTGCCTATCGTTCGCGGCAACCAATGACGAAACCCGGCCAAGAATTCGTGGTGAAGCGTCCCGAGCTGTGGATCGTCCTCGCCGTATTGGTCGTCGGCGTTCCGACGCTTTGGATGCCGATGGGGCTCGACCACGGTAATTGCGGCTACGTGGCGGATGTGATCCTGGACGGCGGAGCGCCGTACAAGGATGCATGGGAGACGCGCCCGCCCGCGATCTTCTACCTCAACGCGGCGGCGATCGCGGCGTTCGGCAAAAACGGTTTCGCGTTCCGCATGTTCGATCTGGTCTGGCAACTCGCGGCGGCGCTCGCACTCGGCCGTCTGACGCGGCGCTGGTTCGGCGAGCGCGCGGGGATGTTCGCGGGCGTGCTCTTCGCCGCGGTGTATTTCATCCCCGCGTCGTATTGGGATCTGGCGAACGGCGACATCTACATCGTACTGCCCTCGGCGCTCGCGCTGCTGTGCCTGTTCGATCGCCCCGGACCGCGTTTCGCGTGGGACGCGATGTGCGGCGCGCTCATCGGCGTCGTGTTCTGGGTCCGATTCACGCACGGCCTGTTCGGCCTCCCCGTGCTCGCGTGGATTCTTTCGGAGAGTCGGCACGAAGTGCCCTACGGTTTCGCACGCAGCATCGCGCGTCTCACCGCCGTCGGGGCGGGATTCGCGGCGGTCGTGGGCGGCTACGTCGCCTTGCTCGCGGCGCAGGGCGCACTCGGCGATTTCCTCTACACGGTCTTCGACTTCGACATGAAATACGCGCAGACCACGTATCTCGGCGGGTTTCCCGAATTCGCGCGGTTCGTGATCGCCAAACACGTCATCTGGTCGTGGCGCAATCTCGCGGTGGTGCTGCCCGGGTTGCTCGCGCTGATTCAACTCCTTCGCACAAGACCGCTCACGCACGGCGCGATCGTCCTCGCCACGTGGACGGCGGCGACGTACGCGGGCGTCGCGATCATGGCGAAGTTTTTCGTGTATCACTGGTTCGCGATGCTCGGGCCGCTGTCCGTTCTCGCGGGCTTCGCCTTCGCGTCGGCCACGACGAAACCGCGCGCCGCGTGGGTGCTTGCGGGACATCGCATCACGCTCACCGTTTGCGCGGCGCTGCTGGTCGTCGCGATGGCCGGGCAATCGCTCACACGCGTGGCCGATGGCGCGCGCCTCGCGACCGGAAAGCTGTCGTGGACGCAGTATCTGTCCCGATTCGACAACCTGCGCGATTTCGGCAGCTTCTCCGCCACCGCGAATCATCTGGGCGGCGAGTACCTGCGTAAACGCACACGCCCCGACGACAAGATCTGGATCTGGAGCGCGAGTACGCTGGTGCTCTTCAACGCCGACCGGCGCGGCGTGGGGCGGTTCGGTACGAATTTGATGCTGGCCCCCGCGTGGCGCCGCGCCGATTGGACAGCGGAGCTGCTCCATCTCGTGCAGACGGAGAAACCCGCATATGCGATCGTCACCTTCGGCGATGCGGGCGCGCCGATCACGGGCGGGGAGCTGGATTCACGGCAGCTTCTGGCGACGTTTCCGGAGCTTTCGGCACACTGGCGCGAGCACTACGAAGTGGAAACGACGATCGGCAACATGGAGTTCCACCGACGGCGCGACCCACCGACGGCCGTCACGACGACGACTTCTTCGCCGCCGTAACCTTCCCGGCGCCCGGCCGTTCGACCCGGACGAATGCCTGCTTGACGGCCACATCAGTCTCTTTCTTTACGAAAAACAGCGCGCGGTCGTGCAGGTAGCGCAGCTCCATCAGATCGTATTCGGCGAGCATGGTGGTGGAAAAGAGAAAATCGAAGGTGGTGTCGCGCCGCGCTTCGAATGACTTCGGCTTCTCGATCACGTCGTCCGACTTCAGCTCGCCGCGCTCGTATCGTTCGCGCATTTCAAAGTATTCGTTGAGGACCAGATTGACCTCGACTCCCGGTTCCTCGATGAAAAAGAACACGAGGTCGGGATCGAGTTCGCGCACGCGGGCGTAGTCGGCCTTCTCGTGGCCCGCGACGCCTTCGCCGAGTTCGACGTGCCGTCGCGCGATCACGGGATCGGTGAGACCGAGGCTGTCGTAAGACGTGAGGCGACTGAAGTACGGAATCGCTCCGGCGGGCGCGAGAAAGAGCGTTGTCTCGCGGGGGACCTTTTTGCGCAGCACATCGCCGATGCGCGCCCAGGCGTTTACCAGTTCGATCTGCGTGTAGTACTTCAGCCCGTTGAGGGGATACGCCACATTCCAGACGAGCGCGATGACGAAAAAGGTCGTTGCCCGCCGCCAGAATCGTTGTCGCACGGCGGAATCTGGGCTCGCGGCGGATCGGCCCGGCAAGAATTCCACGGCGGTCGGCGTCATCCACGCGAACACGGGCAAAACGGGCACGAAAAAGCGACCGAACGAAAAATAGTCGCCGCCGACGTAGATGTTGTAAGCCATGTATCCCGCGATCCAGACGAGACCGAGCGCCGTCCGGCGGCGCGTGAAGTCATCCCCGCGCCGCACGGCCAGGACCGCGCCGATCATGACACCGACGGCCGGCAGCGTGGTGCCGAACCACTGCGCAATGTAGACCAATCCGCGCTCGGCGAGGGCGAGCGACCCTCCATCGACCTTGGCGTAGTACGTATTGGGGAACAGGTCCCCATAAAACGAATAACGATACGCGGCGACGGGCACGAAGATCGCCGCGAAGAGCAGCGCAGTGACGATGACGCGGCGCACCCGGATCCCGCGGTCCGAATAGAGGAACAGGAATGCGCACGAGGGCACGAGGAATGCGGCGGCCTCCATGCGGATCGTCGCGGCAAGCGCGATCCACAAGCCCGCCCACGCCCCGCCGATTCCTTTCTCCATCGACCTCGCGACGGCGAGGAATCCGCCGAAAAGCAGCGCGGTGAAGACGATCGTCTCCATGCCCGAATGCGCGTAGACCCACATGGCCGGCTGCGCCGCGATGGCCCAGACGATGCCCGACATGCGGCGTGCATCCCAGAGCGCGTCGCGGTCCGTGATTCCGGCTTCGACGCAAAGGACGTAGAGCAAGAAGGCGAGCGCCGCGAAGTTGAGGCAAAGCCCGGCGAATTCGGGATGCGCTCCGAGTTTCATCCCGAGACCGATGGCGACGGCGTAGAGGAAATTCGACGTGGCTTCGACGTGCTGGCCGATGTTGTAGACGAGCCCGTGCCCGTTCGCGAGGTTTCGCGAGCAACGGAACGTGATGTAGGCGTCGTCCATCGCCCCCATGCCCGCGAGACGCCCGGCAATCCAGGCGACCGAGCAGGTGGCGAGAGACAGGCCGAGCGCGTGTCGGTGTACGCGGCGAAACATCTTGCCCGCTCTGGTTATTCCGGCACCAGTTGATCGAAACGCGGCGAAATTAGCCGCGAAGCCCGTATGTGTCAAAATCCGCTTCTCGCCCCGCCGGACATTTCTCGCGTAATTTTCGTGCCCGTGATATCGCACGGGCGAGTTGCGTGATCTCGCAATCCCATGTTTCGGGGTCGCTCATGAAATGCGTTTTCCGTGCGATGTGGATTTCGGTCGCCTTCATCCTTTCGGCTCACGCCGCTCTCGCGGACGCGCGCGTGCGGACGGCCGATGTCGTCGTGATGACCGCCCGCGATTTCGGGCCGCTCCTCGGAATGCCCATCGCGAATCTGCGTGCTTACGCCAAAGCCGGAGATCGATTCGCGCCCATCCCGTTTCAGATCGACGAGCGCGACGCCAAAGGAGCGCTCGTCTTCCCCCTCGGGCCGCGCGCCGGGCGCGACGTGGACGATGGACGGCTCGACGCGAATGACGAACTCGTCTTCATGGCGAAAGACGTTGGGACCTCCGTTGAGCGCTCGGCGTTTCCCGCCGGATGGAAATCGGCGCTACCCGTCGAAATCGCCGACCCGGTGAACGGTTCGTCGTCGTGGATCTATCTGATCGGTTTCGACAAACCGCCCGCCGCCTCGCCCGTCGATTACGTTCGCTACGATCCCGCGACGAATACAATCCAAGCCGCGAATTACACGATGGCGTTCGACCCGAAAGCCCCGATCGGCATCGGCAAACTCGCCGTGAACGCGCAGGGCGGCGGCGACGGACGCAATACCATCGACCGGCTCAAGATCCGTTTCACGGCGACCGCGCTGGCCGGGCTCATGAAGATCGAGCGCAACGAGGAGCAGTTCACGTGCAAGGTCGTGGCGTGGATCGACGGTCCCGTGCGCGTCATCCGGCATACGCAGAACCGCATCGTGCTGCTGCTCAACATCCCTTCGCCATCGGCCATGCTCGACAACGTTTACTACGCCAATCAGTTCGAGTTTCCGACCGAGGTGAACGTTCCTTTCGATCCGGGCACGCTGATCTCCGACCCGCGATTCGCCGTTTCGACCGATGCGCTGTGCGGCGTTTCGGGCATGACGTATCGCAACGAAAAGAATCCGCGCGCCGTGGCGATCGACGGCGTGACGTCGCCCGAGGAATCGGCGATGGACCGGGGCGCCTATCGCTGGATGGTGGTCACGCTCCCGCCGCCGGGGCGCGGCGCATGGCTCAATCGTTTGACCTACGACCAGGGCCTCGGCGTCACGCCGAATCTCTTCTACGTCGATCGCAAGGACGTTCCCGACGCACCTGAGAACGACGCGGGGCAGTGCGGGAATCTCGGTTACACGCTCGACGGAATGGGGAACCTGAAGAAGGGCGAACTGCGGCTCAACTCGATCATGGTCAACATGCCCGAGTTTTCCGAAGGCCGAATCGTGGAGTATCTGAACATCCTCGATCGACCGCTGGTCGCCACCGCGCGAGAGGCGATCCTGCCCTGAAGTCTGATTTGGAAAGACGGCGGGGCCGAACCGACCCCGCCGTCTGAATTTCGCGATTCGTTACTCGTCAGGGCTGGTATTCGTACGCCCCGATATCCCAACCCGCGCCGCGCGGGCGCGGACGATCCATGACGTCCCGGTAGAGCAACGACGCCAACGATCCCGACAGGTAGGCGAAGGGATTGGCCCCGGCGTCGACGAGGTCGCTGCCCGCGGTCAGGTCGTAGTTGCCCGCGCCCGCGTTCACGAAGCCGGCGCTCGTATTCAGGTTCATCGACGCGTCCGCGCAGTCCGTCCACGAGCAGTCGTTGATGTCGGCGAGGTCGTTGATGCAGTCCGCCGTGTCGGCTTGGAGGAAGAGGCAGTCGGGCGTCGCGGACGACGTGATGTTGTTGCCCACGAAGGTCAGCGGCGCGCCGGAGCTGTCGTTGGAGAAGTACACTCCGTAAGTGTCGGTCGTCGCGGCACCGACGGTGATCGTGTTGTTGATAACCGTCATCGGTGCAAACATGGTATCCTGATAGGGATACAGGAACGCGCCGACGGAGTAGCTCGATCCGGCGGGAGCGGCGAGGATCGTGTTGTTGCCGATCACGGATTCCCCGTCGATGTTGGTCAGATAAAGGCCGATGCTGCTCGTCGTCGCGGTCCCGGCGTGGATCAGATTGTTCTCGAACATGCTGTCGCCGAAGTTGATCGCGTATACCCCAAAGTTGCCCGCCGAGCTGCCCGCGCGAAAGACGTTGCCCTCCGCGAATATGCCAAAGGCGAATTGCGAGAAAAGGCCGATGGAGCTGACCGCGCCGTCCCCCGCGTCGATGACGTTATCGGAGAGGCTGAAGTCGGCCAGAAGGGCAAAAATGCCCGTCGCCGCGCCGGCCGCGGCGTCCGCGCCTTCGACGGTGTTGCCGTTCACCTCGAACGACGAGCTCGGGTCAAAGCCGGTGAGGTAGAGGCCATAGCCGTTGGCCGCGGGATCTCCGACGTCGACATTGTTACCGTTCACGCGCGCGGAGTATGCCGTGGCATAAATGCCCGCAGCCACGGTCGCGGATTCCGGCGTTGAAATGACGTTGTTGCGGACATCGGAATTCAGCGCGTACGCAAAGATGCCGTAGGCCGCGCTGGTGAGGTTCGCGCCGGTCGTCACCTGATTGTCGACGACCGTGACGTCGTTGTTCAGAAACGAGTAGACCCCGTAGTTCTTGCCGCAGTCGTCTCCGCCGGCGATGATGTTGTTCGAAATCCGGATCTCTCCTCCACTCACCATGATCCCCATCGAGGACGTGACCACCGAGTCCGGCATGTTCACCTCGAACCCGTCGACGGTGACCGGCTGCGTCGGAATGGCGTAGATGGCGAACGTCGTCTGTCCGTTGACGATCGACGGATTGTTGACGAGATCGCGCGTCCAGTCGGCCGGATCGTATCCGCCGAAGAGCGACGCCTCCGTCGTGACGACCGACTCGTCGTAGGTGCCACCGGCGATGTAGACGTTCTCGCCTCCATCCACAGCCGCGGCTTCGTCGATGCCCTTCTGGATCGTCGCGAAGGGTGCGGCCTGCGTGCCCGCGTTGGAGTCGTTGCCGCTCACCTCATCGACAAAGAAGCCGTTCGAATCCTCGGCGGTGAAATCTCCGCTGTCGCAGTCCTGATCGATGCCGTCGTCCGGAATATCGAATCCCGCGGGATTCACGTCCGGATTCGTGTCGTCGCAGTCGTCGCCTTCGTCGGCATAGCCGCCGGGCAGACTGTCGCCCGAACACACCGGCACCTCGGTGCCGAAGAAGTAGTCGCCATCGGCATCGACGAATCCGGCCAGAAACTGCCACACCGCGGCATCGCCGTCGTTGCAGTCCGGCCCGTCGATCGACGTGTAGGCGTCGCACCCGGCGAAAACCAGGTCGCCGTCGTTGTCCAAACAGGTCGCGCAGCTCGCCCAGTTGTTCTCATCGGCGTCGTCGCAGTCGGGACCCGCGTCGCAGTTCTCGCCGCGCGTGTCGCCATCGGTGTCCACGCATTGCGGTTCGACGTCGTCATCCGCATCGTCGTCCGCGTCGTCGTCGGCGTCGTCGTCGGCGTCATCATCGGAGTCGTCATCCGTGGCGTCGTCGTCGGAATCGTCATCCGTGGCGTCGTCGTCCGCGGGCGAGCCGGAATCGTCGTCGTCATCGTCATCGCCGCAACCGCAGCCGACGATCGACGCGGACATCAGGGCGAGGACCAGCACCCACATCCATCCCTTTGTAAAACGCATGGCCGCGAACCTCCCGATTCGAAAGTGGATCCAGTGAATTGTGCCTACTCGGGCAGTGTCCCCCCGACCGTCCCCACCGTCAAGCAAAATCTGCATGACAAATGTCATATGTGAATTTCGAGCGGTCAGCGCGCGAAGAATTACAGGTACGGCCCGCCGAATTGGATCAACGTCGTGGCGCTCGGCGCGTCGATCTCCAATGGGTCCTCGCAGCCGGTCGAGTCACAGGGGTAGATCAACCAGCGTGTCTCACCGCCAACGTCTCCGACGACCGCCGGGTCCGGCGCGTGATCGCCGGTGAAGTCGATCTCCATCGTCATCCACGGCGGACTATCGAACGCGGTGGTGACGTCCGCGTCGTAGGCTTCGTCCATATTCTCGCCGTTGTACAGGTAGATGCGGTAGTCGTAGACCCAGTCCGCGCCGCCCCAAACGGCTTCCTGCGCGAGAACGAATACATCCACGATGCCGTCGCCGCCCAGGTCCGCCGCTCCCGCGGTCGTGCGTCCGCCTTCACCAAGCGCAATCGTTGCGAGCGACGTCGTCTCCGAACCGTCGAGCATCGACAGGAGCGAAAGCTGCCCCGTTCGCGCTCCGCCGTCGGTATGTTCCGTGATGACGGCGAGCGACGGATCGAGCCCGCCCGCGGGAATGAAACCCACTGCGGTGCCGCCGCGCCGGTGGCCCATTGCGAACTCACTCACGTAGCCCGGCGGCAGCGTGAACGTGAAGCGTTCAGAATATCCGTCCGGGCCGTTGAGAACGGGCC
This sequence comes from Deltaproteobacteria bacterium, assembly GCA_020845895.1. Lineage (NCBI taxonomy): Bacteria > Pseudomonadati > Myxococcota > Myxococcia > Deltaproteobacteria bacterium. Next base: position 25,415 of record JADLEX010000082.1, read on the forward strand.
AGTGGTCGTCCCCTCCCGACTCGCTGACGTTGAGAAACGGGTCGAGCACGCCGTCGAGGTCGACATCGATGAAATCGTAGAGGCTATACGCGTACGCGTCGGCCGCCGGTGTGGAGGCGAACTCCTCGACGAAGACGCCGCCGACGTAGCCATACACGGTGTGCGATGCCTCCTTCGACGGGATCGCGTCGTCGGCCCACGTGAGCGCGTGGATGAACTCCGTTATCCCGTCGCCGTCGAAATCGCCGACGCGCCCGCTCGACCAGTTGTTGCCGTTCAGAGCCTCGATGGGATCGGTCGACGCGACCGGGGCGCCGGTCAGGCTGTTGTACGCGTAAAACTGCGCGTACTCCGTTCCGGCGTCGTCCCACTCACGGTAGGTCGCGAAGTGCACCGCGCCGGAATCGCCCGTCACGTTCGACGCGGTCGGGAAAAGCCGCCCCGGCACGAAGTCGGGCAGCCATGCGGTGTTCCCCTCACCTTCGTCAGGGATCAGATCCCCGGGCGTGATCGTTCCACCCTCGTTGTGGAAGATGAGGTAGCCCTTGTCGCCCCCGCAGTCCTCGCAATACGTGACGAAGTCCGCGAAGCCGTCGTTGCGTTCGTCGAGGATGGCAAACGCGTACAGATTCGCGTCGACGGGATCGGACTCGTAAAAGGGCGTCTCGAAATCGCCGTTCGCGTAAACGAGAAATGTCGTCTCCAGCGTGCCCGCGTCGTAGGCGGCGATCAGCACGTCCCAGATGCCGTCCTGATCGAAATCCGCGACGGAAAACCGCGTTCCGCCCTCGCCGATGGCGACGCCCTCCAGCGTGAGCTTCGCCGTGCTCGCCAGCGTGCCCGGCTCGACGAAGAACAGGACGAATCGGTCGTCGTCCCAATCCATCGTGGCCATGGCGAGTTCCTCGTCGCCGTCGCCGTCGTAGTCGGCGGGGACAATGCACCCGGCTTCCGGGCCGAGGTCGTCGTCGCCGGTGTCGTCGTCCGTCGTGTCGTCGTCGGACGTATCGTCATCGCCGGTGTCGTCATCCGCCGAATCATCGTCAGCGTCGTCGTCCGCGGAGCCGCCGCCCGAATCGTCGTCGTCATCGCCGCAACCGCAGCCGACCGAAGACATCGCCAGAACCAAGCACCACGCACCAAGGGCAATCCACTTCGTGAGACGCATTCGCCACCTCCAACGAACCGACACAACTCCACCATCGGCAATTCAAGGGTGTGAGGATACGCGGGAGAACCCGACCGGTGGTCATGACATTTGTCATCTTGCCGACGAATTCACCATCCCGATCCACGCCGACCGAGTCGGCTCAGCACCCGCAGCCCGAATCACCACCGCCGTCCGAATCGCCGCCGACGCCGTCATGGCCCTCGTCATCATCCTTGTCGTCATTGGCATCGTCGTCCGTCATATCGTCGTCCGCGTCGTCATCCGCGTCGTCATCCGCGTCGTCGTCCGCGTCGTCGTCCGTCATGTCGTCGTCGGTTTCGAGCAGATCGGCGTAGTTTTCAATGCGGTGGAAGGTCGTGAAGTTCGCGTCGTGATAGCCGTGGGGCATCACGCCGCCGCCCATCGGGTGCGCCGTGCGCGAAACGAACACGATGTCGTCGCCGTCGAAAAGCCAGTCGACGTACTGCCACGCGTGAAAGACCGGATCGAGGCTGTAGAGGATCTCGGACACCACGGTCCAGGTCACCAGATCGGCCGAAGCCGTCAGGCACAGACGGTTGCGCATGGCGTAAGGATCGCGCTGCGTGTTGACGAGAGACCAGTAGAGATCCGTCGCCTCGTCGTACCGGATCGTGAACTTCACGCCGCCGCCGGGAAAGTCGATGAAGTCGTTTTGCGGATCGAAGGTCGCCGTCAGGCCGTCGTCACTCACGTGCACCACCGCCGCCGACTCGACGACGAACAGCGACGGAATCGCCCCCGCGACGCGCAGGATGTTGACGACGTCGCCGTCCGGCGTGACGACCGCGTTGCCTTCCAGCCAGCCCGTGCCCAGCCACGTATCCTCGTCGAACGAAAGCCGGTTCGTCGCCGTCCAGTTCGAGGCGACCAGCAGATCGGCGTCCTCGGGCGCGCTCATCACGAACGCGCGAAAGTACGCCGCCCAGTCGCCGGGATCCTGCCGGTCCTCCATAGCGCGCCAGATGCGCCCGTCGTACACCACCACCGGCACGGGCGCGGTGTGATAACCCGTGTCGGGAAACAGCACGCCCGTGTTTTCGTCGTCGGCACTCGTCCACGTGTGGCCGCCGTCGTCGGATCGATGAATCACGCACCGGCTGTTCGCGCCGCCGCCCGAATCGCCCATCAGGTAGAGCGCGTCGTTGTGAAAAAAGAGCGACGCCCAGTGAAGTGGCGCGACCTGGGAGATCTCCCGCCAGTTGATTCCGCCGTCGCGCGATTCGAGCAGCATGGTGTGCGCGCCACCCGCGCCGCTCACGTCGTGAGCCGCCACGAAAGTGTCGTCGGGCAGCGCGGCGATCGCCGGCGACATGTAATAGATGTTTTCCGGATCGGGACTGAAGTCGATCACCGCGCCGGGGATGTCGATCCGCTCCGTGGTGAACGACCAAACGTCGCCCGTCACGACCGTCGCGTCCTCGAGGACGGTATCAACACGCCAGTAATACGTGCGGTCGCGCTCCAGCGCGCCGATCACGAAGCTCGGGGCGTCCGCTTCGGTCGAACCTCCATAGGTCGCCTCGCCGTCCGGGTCGATGATGGCGGCGGGATTCGGATCGAGACGCACGATGAATCGGTCGATCGGCGAAGGGTTGCCTTCGGGCGGCGTCCAGTGCAGCAGCACACTCGCCGGCTCGATCCACGCGCGTCCGTCCACCGGCAGCGGCGACGTGGCCGGACCGGCCGCAAACGAAACGCACACCCCGAACGCAAGCGCCAAAACCATGATCGCCATACGCATCCGCATGCGCAAAGCGTAACGCAAATCGCCGTGCCGGGAAAATCCCACTCGTGGGGCGCGCGGGATCTGTCTGCCGCCGAACCACGTCGCGATTTTGCGATTGATTCCCGGGCGGGCATTTGGCACAATTCCGGGCCTGTTGTGCGTTTCACATTCGGGATGCGCGGTCGATGGTGATTCGGGCGCTCACGGCGGCGGAAGTCGAGGCCGCGTACGCCATCGCCCCCCGGACTTCGGGGGACGAGCGTTCGCGTTTTCCCGCCGTTGCGCCGCGCGAGGAGCGCACAGCCGCGCGCGAGAAGTCGGGCCGCGATGGCCGCGCCGCCTACCCCCGCATGACGGTCAGCGAATACCGCGTCGAAACCGCCGCCATCTCGCCCTTCGCCACCGCGATCCCGCGTGCCGCGGTCTTCTACGACGAGGTGGAACGCATCGCCAAGGGCCGCTACGAGCGCGGCCGCCTCGTCGATCAAAACGCGTGAGGAACCCGTGACCCGTCATCGGGCGTCCATCTGGTGGTCGCGCGGAGATGCCGCGTTTTCCGGCGGCGAATATTCGCGCGTTCACGAGTGGCGTTTCGACGGCGGCGCGGTGATTCGCGCATCGGCCTCGCCGCAGATTGTCCCCGCGCCGCACGGCGACGCCGCCGCCGTGGACCCCGAGGAAGCCTTCGTCGCCGCGCTGTCCTCCTGCCACATGCTGTGGTTTCTGCACCTCGCGTCCGACGCGGGGTATGTCGTTGATCGCTACGAGGACAACGCCGTCGGCGTGCTGGGGAAGAATGAGGCCGGGCGTCCGGCCGTCACGCGCGTCACGCTGCGCCCGAAGGTGATGTTCGGTCCCGCGCGCGCCCCGGGGGAGCCGGAATTGCGCGAGCTTCATCATCGCGCGCACGAACAATGCTTTCTCGCCGCGTCGGTGCTCACGCATGTCGAAGTCGAACCGCAATTTCCTGACGTTTCTCTTTGACTTGGCGCAAGGCGGCGTGCTAGGACTTCGCAGGACCGGTCGCCGCGCGGACGAGTGGCCGACAAAGGACGTGAGATGACCCCGAATCCGGAGAATCCCGGCGGGCGGCGCGTGCTGCCGCTTCTGCCGCTGCGCGATATCATCGTCTTCCCGCACATGATGGTGCCCCTGTTCGTGGGGCGCGAAAAATCCATCGCGGCGCTCGACCACGCCATGCGTCACGGCAAGGAGCTGGTGCTCGCGGCGCAGGAGGTGGCGAAGTTCGATTCGCCGCGGCCGGAGGACATCTACCACTTCGGCACCATCGGCACGATCGTGCAGATGCTGCGCCTGCCCGACGGCACCGTGAAGGTGCTGGTCGAGGGACAGTCACGCGCGCGCATCCACGAGTTTTTGCCCAGCACTGACTATTTCCTCGTGCAGTGCGAGGACGTGCCCGTGCGCGCCGTGCCCTCGATCGAGGTCGAGGCGCTCACGCGCTCGCTGCGCGCGACGTTCGAGCAGTACGTCAAGCTAAACCGCCGTCTGCCGCAGGATTTGGTGATGAGTGTCGAGGCGATCGACGATCCGTCGAAGCTCGCCGACACGATCGCCGTGAACCTGAACCTCAAGCTGCACGAGAAGCAGGAGATTCTGGAAACGGTGGACACGGTGCCCCGCATGGAGCGCGTCTTCAGCCACATGCGCGGCGAGATCGAGGTGTTGCAGGTCGAGCGCAAGATCAAGAACCGCGTCCGCAAGCAGGTCGAGCGCTCGCAGAAGGAGTACTACCTCAACGAGCAGATGCGCGCGATCCAGAAGGAACTGGGCGGCGCGGACGACTACAAGAACGACCTGAAGGATCTGGAAGACCGGATCGCGAACAAAAAGCTCTCCGAGGAGGCGTCCGAAAAGGTCAAATCGGAGATGAAGAAGCTGCGCATGATGAGCCCGATGAGCGCCGAGGCGACCGTCGTGCGCAACTACATCGAGACGATTCTCTCGCTGCCGTGGTTCGAGGTCGCGGACGAAAACGCCGACATCGACCGGGCCGAGGAGATCCTCAACGAGGACCACTACGGGCTAGAGAAGGTGAAGGAGCGCATCGTCGAGTACCTCGCGGTCAATCACCTCGTCGGCAAGATCAAGGGGCCCATCCTGTGCCTCGTCGGCCCTCCGGGCGGCGGCAAGACCTCGCTGGGCAAGTCGATCGGCCGCGCCACGGGTCGGCCGATGGTGCGCATTTCGCTCGGCGGCGTGCGCGACGAGGCCGAGGTGCGCGGGCATCGCCGCACCTACATTGGCTCGATGCCGGGCAAGATCATTCAGGGCATGAAGAAGGCGGGCGTCATCAACCCCGTGTTCCTGCTCGACGAAGTGGACAAGATGAGCCAGGACTATCGTGGCGATCCCGCGGCGGCGCTGCTCGAGGTGCTGGACCCGGAGCAGAATCACGCGTTCAACGACCATTACATGGACGTCGATTACGATCTGTCCCACGTGATGTTCGTGACGACGGCGAACAACCTCGCCGGCATTCCCGCCCCCCTGCAGGACCGCATGGAGATCATCCAGCTTCCCGGGTACACGCAGAACGAAAAGTTCCACATCGCGCGCCGTTTTCTGCTGCGCAAGCAGATCGAAAACCACGGCCTCGCCGACAAAAAAGTCGTCATCGCCGACTCGGCGATCGAGCGCATCATCAACGAATACACGCGCGAAGCCGGCGTGCGAAATCTCGAGCGAGAGATTTCCGGCATCTGCCGGAAGTCGGCGCGGTTCATCACCAAGACCGGCAACGCGGGCAAGTCGGTGCGCGTCACGGCGGCGTCGCTGCCCAAATATCTCGGCGTGCCGCGCTTCCGACGCGACCAACTCGAGGACCGCGACCTGATCGGCCTCGCGACCGGACTCGCGTGGACGGCGGCGGGCGGCGAACTGCTGCCGGTCGAGGTGGCGATCGTGCCGGGCAAGGGCAAGATCGTCATCACGGGCAAGCTCGGCGACGTGATGCAGGAGTCGGTGCAGGCGGCGTACAGCTACGTGCGTTCGCGGGCTGCGCAGCTCGGTCTCAAGCTGCCCGATCCCGACAAGACCGACCTGCATGTACACGTGCCCGAGGGCGCGATCCCCAAGGACGGCCCGTCCGCGGGCATCACGGTCGCGACCTCGATCGCCTCTGCGCTGCTGGGCGTGCCGGTGCGTCGCGACCTGGCCATGACGGGCGAGATCACGCTGCGCGGGCGCGTGCTCCCCATCGGCGGACTCAAGGAAAAGGTCATCGCGGCGCATCGCGGCGGGGTCAAGGTCGTGCTCGTCCCGAGCGAAAACGAAAAGGACCTCAAGGATATCCCCGCCGAAATCCGCAAGGACATCGAACTGCGGATCGTCGAGAACATGGACGACGTGCTGCGCTCGGCGCTCGTCGGCGGCGAAGCCCTGCTGGGCGTGCAGACCGCGCCGGGCGTCGAGATTCCGCAGCACGCGACCTTCGCCGACCAGACCGGCGATCTGATCTGACCTTCCCCCAAGCCGACCGGTTTCGGGCCCGCGCCCGGCCGGTCGCCGTCGTCCAGAGGGCCGACGGGCTGCTTGTCAACAGATTTGCTGCCAACAGATTTGTTGGCGTGGTCCGCCCCGCTTCGCGAATTGATTTGAAGGCGCGCGTGCGTATAATGCGCACCCCTCGCGCGGGTGCGGGGCCGTTTTGGGGCGTAGACAAGCGGTAAGTCACAGGACTTTGACTCCTGCATTCGAAGGTTCGAATCCTTCCGCCCCAGAATTCGGGGAGTGTGGCGCGGGCGCCCTCGCCCGCGACGGGATCGCGAACCCGGCCGAGGGCGGCCGGGCCACATTCGGGATTGGGCAGAATCCCGGCCGAGGGCGGCCGGGCCGCATGCGGCGTGGCTGCGGAAAAAACGTCGGGGTTTTCGCGGCTTGACACACGCGGGGCGATCTGGCAAAAGCCCGCGAGCGTCGAGTCGGGTCCCTATTTCATCCACGCCAAACATCGTTTGGCCCGCGCGAAGAGCGCGGTGGTAGGGCTGTTGTCATGAACGCCGCCAGGCCCCACATCAATCCGGATCTGATCCGGGTTTTCACCGGCAACGCCAACCCCGAGTTGGCGAAGCGGATCTGCGAACTTCTGGGCGTGCCCCTTTCGCGCACCGACGCGCGCAAGTTCGCCGACGGCGAAGTCGACGTGACGATCCACGAGACGGTGCGCGGCAAGGACGTCTTCCTCGTCCAGCCCACGTGCGGTCCAAGCATCAACGACAACCTGATGGAACTGCTCGTCATGCTCGACGCCGCCAAGCGCGCGAGCGCCGAGCGCATCACCGCCGTGATCCCCTATTACGGATACGCACGGCAGGACCGCAAGGTCAGTCCCCGCGCGCCGATCACGGCCAAGCTCGTCGCGAACCTGATCCAGACGGCGGGCGCGCACCGCGTGCTCACGATGGATCTCCACGCGGGCCAGATTCAGGGATTCTTCGACATTCCCGTGGACAACCTGTACGCGACGGGAACGCTGTGCCGCCATCTCGAGTCGCTCGACGTGCTCGACGGCGCGGAGGTGGTGGTGGTCAGCCCCGACGCGGGCGGCGTGCGTCGAGCGCGCTACATGGCGCATATCCTGGAAAAATCCGCCTCGCTCGCCATCATCGACAAGCGGCGCGCGGGCCCGGGCAAGATCGAAGAGGTTCGCATCATCGGCGAGGTGACGGACAAGGTCGCTGTGCTGGTGGACGACATGATCGATTCGGCGGGCACGATCGTCGCGGCGGCGGGCGCCCTGCAGCAGGCGGGCGTGAAGCGCGTGCTGGCCGTGGGCACGCACGCGGTGTTTTCGGGCCCGGCGGTCGAGCGCATCCGCAACTCGGGCATCGACCTGATGCTGGTGACCGACACGATTCCGCTGGGAGAGCCGGCGCGGGCCGTGCCGAGCATCCAGGCGGTGTCGATCGCGAGACTGTTCGCCGATGCGATCGAAAACATCCACTGCGGCGGCTCGGTGTCGTCGCTGTTCACCGACGTCGAAGTGATCAACTGACACAAACGGCGGGGCCGACGCGCCGCCTGGGAGAGGGAAACATGACGATTCACGAGCTTTCCGCCAGCTTGCGTCCCGCGGGAAAAAAGGGCGACGCTCACAAGGCGCGCCGCGCCGGACAGATTCCGGCGGTCGTTTACGGCCGCGACGAGAAGCCGGTGGCGGTGGCGTTGGCGCACGCGCAGTTCAAAGATTTTCTGAAGCGGCACAACTACACGACGAGCCTGATCCGGCTGAACGTCGAAGGTTCCTCGGCGCTGGCGGACAAGGTGGTGATGATCCGCGAATTGCAGCTCCACTTCATCGAGCGCGAGCCGCTGTCGGTGGGGTTCAAGATCATCGACATGACCAAGCCCGTTTCGGTCATTGTGCCGATCATGTTCGAGGGTGAGGCCAAGGGCATCAAGCTGGGCGCCATCGTGCAGCATCTGGTGCGCGAGATCGAAGTCTACGCCCTGCCTGACCGCATTCCGAACGCGATCCACTGCAACGTGACCGAATTGACGACGGGCACGACGCTCTTCGCGCGCGATCTGGTCCTGACGGACGGCGTGACGCTGGCGCTCGACGCCGACACCCCGGTCGTGACCTGCATGAAGCCGCGCGAGGACAAACCGGTCGCGGCGGCGGGCGAGGAAGCGGCGGCTCCGGCGGCGGCGGGCGCCAAACCGGCCGCGGGCGCGAAACCGGCGGCGGGCGCGAAACCGGCGGCGGCTCCGGCGGCGGCGAAACCCGCGGCGAAACCGGCCGGCGGCGGCAAGAAGTAGTCCGTTCGGGCGCGCGTCCGTGGCGATGCGACTCATCGTGGGCCTGGGAAATCCCGGACCCGAATACGTCTGGACTCGCCACAACGCGGGCTTTTGGACGCTGGACATCCTGGCGGACCGTCTCGGCGCGCGCTTCGCCAACAAGTGGTCGTCGCAAGTCGCCAACGGGCGGCTCGCCGGGGATTCGGCGATCCTGCAGAAGCCCACGACATTCATGAACCGATCCGGGTTCGCGGTTACGCAGGCCATGAGTTTTTACGGGCTCGAGACCGCGGCGCTGATTGTCATCCACGACGACGTGGATCTCGCGCCGGGACGGCTCAAGATCAAACAGGGCGGCGGCGCGGGGGGACACAAGGGCATCGCGTCGCTCGAACAGCAACTCCCCGATCGCGAATTTTTCCGGGTGCGTTTCGGGGTGGGACGGCCCGAGGCGCCCGGCGCCGACACGGCGGATTTCGTGCTCGCGCGCATCCCCGAGGTCGAACGCGCGGCGTGGCGCGAGCGGGCGAAGACGGCGGCCGATGCCGTGGAGTGCCTGATCTCCGAGGGGCTCGCCGCGGCGCAAAATCGATTCCACGCCGATCCCCGCGAGGGCGACGGCTGACGCGACGGAAAACGAAGCGGACTCTCGAACGAAACGGAGCGTACGATGGGTGATATTCTCGGTTCTCTCGGGTGGCTGGTCGGCATCGTCGGCCTCGTTTACGCATGGCAGGTATATCAGCGAATTCTCGCGGCGGACCCGGGCACGGAAGCCATGCGCGCGCTGGGCGACCAGATCGCCGAAGGCGCCGCGGTATTCCTGAAGCGCGAGTACATGGTGCTCGCGATCTTCGGTGCGGTGGTCTTCACGCTGCTGCTGATTTTCCGCGACCTGTGGACGGCGATCGCTTTCGCCACCGGCGGCGCGTGCTCGATGGCGGCGGGCGTTGCCGGCATGACGGCGGCGACCAAGGCCAACGTGCGCACCGCGCAGGCGGCGGCGACCAAGGGCGCGGGCGAGGCGCTGGCGCAGGCGTTCGCCGGCGGCAACGTCATGGGCATGGCCGTGGCGAGCCTGGGCTTGCTGGGCCTCGGCCTGTTCTTCCTCTACCCTGTTTTCGCCGAGAACACCGCGCACAATCTGGAAAACTTCGCGAGCATCATCGGCGGATTCTCGATGGGCGCGAGTTCGATCGCCCTGTTCGCCCGCGTGGGCGGCGGCATCTTCACCAAGGCCGCGGACGTGGGCGCGGACCTCGTCGGCAAAATCGAGGCGGGCATCCCCGAGGACGACCCGAGCAACCCGGCCGTCATCGCCGACAACGTGGGCGACAACGTCGGCGACGTGGCGGGGCTCGGCGCGGACCTGTTCGAGTCGTATGTCGGCGCGGTCGTCGCCACGATGATCATCGCGGTGTCGATGAGCGAACGCATGATGAGCTACATGGCGCTGCCGCTCGCGCTGATCGCCGTCGGTCTTCTCGGCTCGATCTACGGCTCGCGCCAGGTCGAAAAACTCAAGAACCAGGATCCGGCCAAGGCGCTGCGCTACGCGACGTGGTACGCGGGCGGCGTGTTCCTCGTCGGCGCGTTTTTCGTGACCGGCCTGCTGCTGTGGGGCACCGGGCACATCCTCGGCGTGTATGGCGCGGTCGTGGTGGGCCTCGCGGCGGGCGTCGTCATCGGCTTGCTGACCGAGTACTACACGGCGTCGAAGCCTGTTCACACCATCGCGAAGGCGTCGCAAACCGGCCCGGCGACCAACATCATCGCCGGTTTCGCGGTGGGTCTCGAATCGACCGCGCTGCCCGTCGTTGTGCTCGCCCTGGCGATCTTTCTGTCCTACGACTGGGCGGGGCTCTACGGCATCGGCATCGCGGGCGTCGCCATGCTGTCCACCGTGGGGATCACCATGAGCGTCGATGCATACGGCCCGGTGGCCGACAACGCCGGCGGCATCACCGAAATGGCCGGGCTCGGCTCCGAAGTCCGCGCCATCACCGACAAGCTCGATTCGCTGGGCAACACCACGGCGGCGATCGGCAAGGGCTTCGCCATCGGTTCCGCCGCGCTCGCGGCGCTGGCGCTGTTCTCGGCATATCTGAACACCACGAAGATGCAGATCGCCGACCTGTCGCTCATGAACAACATGGTGATCGTGGGCCTGTTTCTCGGCGGCATCATGCCCTATCTCGTCGGCGCCATGACGATGCGCTCCGTGGGCCGTGCGGCCGGCAAGATGGTCGAGGAAGTGCGCCGTCAGTTCCGCGAAAATCCCGGCCTCAAGGACGGCACGTCGAAGCCCGACTCGGCGCGATGCGTGGCGATTTCCACCGACGCGGCGATTCGCGAAATGCTGCTGCCGGGCATCAGCGCGGTGGTCGCGCCGATCTTCGTCGGCTTCGCCTTCGGCAAGGAGGCGCTCGGCGGATTCCTCGCGGGCTCCCTGCTGTGCGGCGTGTTCATGGCGCTTCTGATGGCCAACGCCGGCGGCGCGTGGGACAATGCCAAGAAGGCCATCGAGGGCGGCGCATACGGCGGCAAGGGATCGGACACGCACAAGGCCGCCGTCGTCGGCGACACGGTCGGCGATCCGTTCAAGGACACGAGCGGCCCGGCCATGAATATCCTCATCAAACTGATGAGCGTCGTGGCACTGGTCATCGCTCCGCTTCTGTGATAGAAGGCGCGCTCCGCGTTCGCGAATCGCGAGTTTGCGAACGCGGCTCGATCGTTCGCGATCGGGCTTGAGACACATTCGAATAGACCGGGCGATCGGCCGCGAGGCCACCGCCCGACTCCTTGCTCCGAGCGTGAATCGCCGGGGCCGCAACGACCGGAAGGAGGACATTCCGTGCTACGGAAATACGAGCTGCTGTACGTCCTGCGTCACGACTCTCCCGCCGAAGCCACGCAGGCGACCATCGACAAGGTCAAGGACACCATCACCGGCCAGGGCGGGACGATTCTGCTCCACGAAAGCTGGGGCAAGAAGAAGCTGGCGTACGAAATCAAGAAGCTGAACAAGGGCATCTATCAGCTCACGACCTTCGCCGGCCAGTCGTCGATCATCCACGAGATCGAGCGCAACCTGCGCATCAATCAGGAAGTCCTGCGCTGGCTGACGGTCCAGCTCGAGGAGCAGGTGACGGATCTCGCGGCCGAGGTCGAGAAGTACTCCCAGATCACGCCCCGCATGGTGCCGATCGACGGCGAGGACGATCGCCCGCAGGTCGAGGAGCGTCCGGCTGCGGCCGAGACCCCCAAGGCCGAGGGTGATGACGACGACGACGACGAGGACGGAGACGACGTCCTGGCGCCGGGTGCCGAAGCGGCCGACGAGGCGACGACGGACGAGGTCTGAGCCCGGGCTCCGCGCGCCGGGACGAGGGAGGGCGAGATGGCGAGCTACAATCAAGTCACCCTCATGGGCAATCTGACCCGCGATCCCGAGAAACGGTACACCGATTCGGGAACGTGCGTGGTGAGCCTGTCGCTGGCCGTGAACCGTCGGGTGAAGAAGAACAACGAGTGGACCGACGAAGTCAGTTTCTTCGACATCACGGTCTGGGGCGCGCAGGGCGAGAACTGCGCGAAGTTCCTGGCGAAGGGGCGACCGGTTCTGATCGACGGGGAATTGCGACAACGCCGGTGGGAAGCCACCGACGGGTCGAAGCGATCGAAAGTGGAGGTGGTGGCGAACCGCGTCGTGTTCGTGGGCGCGCCCCGCGCGGCGGAAGACCGCGAGGGCGTGGCCGACGACGAAGCGCCGCCGCCGATTGAAGACGACGATGTCCCGTTCTGAGCGAACGGCGAGTTGGGAGTAAACGCATGAACATCAGCCGACTGAGCACCCGCAAGCGTCGCGCGCTGCAGCGGCGGCGCGTGTGCCGATTCTGCGCGGACGCGACCCTGACGATCGACTACAAGGACACGAAGATGCTCAACCACTTCGTGACCGAACGCGGCAAGATCATCCCGCGGCGCATTTCGGGCAACTGCGCGACGCACCAGCGGGAGATGATGACCGCGGTCAAGCGCGCGCGCCAGGTCGCCCTGCTTCCGTACGTCGCCACCACGGTCTGACCGACGGGAGTTCGCTTGGACGCGACCACGTCCGTGCTGGCCATGGTCGTGGTGATGGCCGCGGCCGTGACCTTTCCCTCGTCGATCGTCTTTCTGAAGACGCGGCGGGGACGACCCTTTGCCTACGGCCTCGTCGTCCTGCTGGGCGGCTTGGGGTACGCACTGGGCGGCGCGCCGACGGCCGCGTGGATGCTGGCGCTGTTTGCCGTGTCCGGGCTCGCGCTCGGATTCGGCCTGGTCCGCTTCAAGCGGATCGAATCGGTCTTTCTCATGGCGTGGGCGGCGACGATGGTCGCCGTCGCGGTGAACACCGCGGTGATCGCGTCGGGGCTCGGCGTGACGCCGGGCGACGTGCGCGATTTTCTTGAGGCCGGCGCCCGAACGCATCGCGAAATGCTGGTCGCGCTGGGCGCGGTGACCGAGGAACAGGCCGCGTCGATGTCCGGCATGCCGGATGCCTGGCTGCGGATGCTCTTCGCGATGCTGCCGGCGCTGTACGCGCAGCTCGCGGCGATCATCGTATGGCTGAACCTCATGTCGGTCGCGCGGTGGAGCCCGGTGGGCGTTTTCCCCTCGGTGGAGATTGACCTGACGCGATGGAGCGCTCCGGAGCCGCTGGTGTTCGGCGTGCTCGCGCCCGGCATCGTGCTGGCGATCGCACCGGACTGGAGATGGCAGGTTCTGGCCGGCAACGTGCTCGTCCTGTTCGCGCAGCCCTTCTTTTTTCAGGGCTTTGCGATTCTCGCGCACACGCTGGGGCGAATGCGCGTGGGACCCGCGGGACGGATGCTCACGTACGTGCTCGCCCTCGGATTTCTGGGCGCGATGCTGGTGCCGCTGATGGTGCTGCTCGCGCTCGCGGATATTTGGCTCGACTTTCGACGGCTTCGCCGTCCGCCCCCGGCGGTACGGGAAGAGCCCGACGACGAAGGAGACGACACATGAAGATCATTCTGCTGGCCGACGTGGAAGACGTGGGCAAGATCGGCGACACCATCGCCGTGGCCGATGGATTCGCCCGCAATTTCCTCATTCCGCGCAGCCTGGCCGTCGCCGCCACCGAGCGCTCGCTCAAGCAGCTCGCGCACCAGAAGCGGCTCGCCGAGAGTCGGCGCCGCAAGGCGGTGTCCGCCGCCGAGAGCGTGAAGCGCAAGAGCGAAACGCTCCAGGTCACGATCAGCGCCAAAGTCGGCGAGGAAGACAAGCTCTACGGCTCGGTCACCAGCCGCGACATCCACGATGCCCTCACGGCGCAGGATGTCGACGTCGACAAGCGCCGCATCGTGCTCGACGAGCCGATCAAGCGCACCGGCGTCTTCGACGTCCCGGTGAAACTCGGCTACGAGATCACCGCCATCGCCAAGGTGTGGGTGGTCAAGGAGTGACGACGCCTTCGGGCGTCCGATGCGAGGAAGGACGCCTTCGGGCGTCCGCCTCCGGCAGGACGCGGCGCGGGAAACGCAAAGGGGAGAGCGCATGGCCGATGCGGATGTCCTGACGCGCGAACCGCCGCACTCCGACGACGCGGAGCTCGCGGTCCTCGCGGGCATCCTGCTGCGCGCCGCTGCGCTCGATCAGATCGGCACGCAGCTTCGCGACGAGCACTTTTACCGCACGGCGCACCGTCTCGTCTTTTCCGCGATGGTCGATCTCCATCGCGCGCGCGCGCCCATCGACCCCATCACGCTCGCCGAGCGCCTGCGGGTCCGGGGGCAGCTCGAGGAGATCGGCGGCCTCGTCTTCATCGACCGGCTGATGGACGTCACGGCGACCTCGGCCAACATCGCCAACTACGCGCAGATCGTCGTCGAGAAGGCGATCCTGCGCCGTCTCATCTCCGTGTCGCACGACATCCTCGCCCAGTCGTACAACCCCGCCGACGAGGTGGACGAGATCGTCGACCACGCGGTGGCGTCGGTGCTCGAAGTCGCTTCGCAGACCGCCGAGGAGGGCGTCGTCCCCCTCGACACCATCATCCGGGAAACGATCGCGCACCTGAGCAAGGTCGCGCAAAGCGGCGAGATCCACTCGGGCGTGGCGTCGGGATTCTTCGACCTCGACCGCTACACCAACGGATTTCAGAAAGGCGATCTCATCATCTGCGCGGCGCGCCCGGGCATGGGCAAGACCTCGTTCGCGCTCAACGTGGCGCAGTTCGCCGCGTCGGAAATGGGCGGCGGCAAGACCGTGCTCTTTTTCTCGATGGAAATGCCGCGCGCGCAGCTTGGGCTGCGTCTCATCTGTTCGCTGGCCGGCGTGGACATGGCCGACATGCGCACCCCCGAGCGCATCGAGATGCACTTCCCGCAGCTCATCGAGGCCGCGCAGGCGCTCTACACGAGCCGTCTGCACATCGACGACACCGCGAACCTCTCCGTGCAGGACGTGCGGATGAAGGCGCGGCGGCTCAAGGCCGAAAAGGGCCTCGACATGGTGTGTATCGACTACATCCAGCTCATGCGCGCGCAGAAAAACGTGCAGAGCCGCGAGCAGGAGATCGCCCAGATCAGCCGCAACCTGAAGATCCTCGCCAAGGAGATGGAGATCCCGGTCATCGCCCTCGCGCAGCTCAACCGCATGGTGGAACAGCGCGACAACAAGCGCCCGCGCCCCGCGGACCTGCGCGAATCGGGCGCGCTGGAACAGGACGCCGACATGATCCTGTTCATCTACCGCGACGACTTCTACAACGAGGACTCGCCCGAGCCGGGCATCGCCGAGATCATCATCGGCAAGCACCGCAACGGTCCGATCGGCACCGCGAAGCTCATCTTCGACGGCCGCCACACGCGTTTCCAGAACCGCGCGCAGATGGGCGACGGCGACGTGGACGAGCACTATTAGGGCATTTAGTGTAATTCTGTAGTCGCACCTCCATCCGTCGGTGCCGCAAACGAAGTCCCGAGTGCATCCGAGGGACGAAAGTGCGCGGGCAGGTCCGATTACGGATTCCGGTTATCGGATTGCGGATTCATTGCCCGCGCACTGTCGTTTGCGGCACAGACATCGCAACGCTTGCGCCCCGTGACGTCGTCTTACACCGGCGAAACGCCGTGCTTCTTGTACGGGCGCTCCACCTTCTTGTGTTCGGCGAGGCGCAGCGACCAGATGATCTTCTCGCGCGTCTCGCGAGGATCGATCACGTCGTCGATGAAGCTCCAGCCGCTCGCGACGTAGACGTCGATCATCTTCTTGAACTGCGCGATCAGCATGGCGCGCATGCCCTCTTTGTCCTCGGCCTGCTCGATCATGCCGCGGCCCATGATGTTCACCGCACCCTCGGGCCCCATGACGGAGATCTCCGCGGTCGGCCATGCGAACACAGCGTCGGCGCCGAATTCGCGACCGTTCATCGCGAAATAGCCCGCGCCATACGCCTTGCGCAGCACCACCGTGATCTTGGGGACCGTCGCCTCGGACATCGCGAAGATCATCTTCGCACCGTGGCGAATGATGCCCATGTGCTCGACCGATTTGCCGACCATGAAGCCCGGCACGTCCTGCAAAAAGATCAGCGGAATGTGGAACGCGTCGCACAGCGAGATGAACCGCGCCGCCTTGTCCGCCGAGTCGTTGTCGAGCACCGCGCCCTTGGCCTTGGGCTGGCTGCCCAGAATGCCGACGGGCTGGCCGTCCATGTGGGCGAGGCCGGTCACGATCGACTTCGCGAACTTGGGTTTGATCTCGAAAAAATCGCCGTTGTCGACGATCAGCTTGATGACGTCTTTCACGTCGAAGGGCTTGCGCGGATTGGTCGGCACGATGCCGAGCAGGCCGTCCTCGCGGCGTTTGGGGTCGTCGGTGCAGGTCACGCGCGGCGGCCGGTCGTTCACCGACGACGGGAAAAACGACAGATATTTCTTGACGACCTCGATGCACTCGCGATCGTCGGCGACCTCGACATCGGCCACACCCGAGATCTGCGTGTGGACCTTCGATCCGCCCAGCTCTTCCTCGGTGATGTCCTCGCCGGTCGCGGCCTTCACCAGATGCACGCCCGCGAGCGCCATCGACGAGATGCCCTTCACCATCGGCACGAAATCCGACAGGCCCGGGATGTAAGCGGTGCCCGCGGAGCACGGCCCGAGCATCGCCGCGACCAACGGGATGACGCCGCTCATCTGCACCTCGTCGTAAAACAGCCCTCCCGACCCCGCGAACTGGCTGCCCGTCGCCTCCTGCACGCGCGCGCCCGCCGAGTCGAGCAGCCACACGAAGGGCACGCGCTTTTCGAGCGCCCATTTGCGCAGGCGCGTCATCTTCATTTCGCTGATCATGCCCATCGAACCGGCCATGACCGTGAAATCGTACGCGCCGCAGCACACGAGTCGGCCGTCCACGTGCCCGAAGCCGGTGATGACGCCGTCCGCGGGCGTCTCCTTGCCGGCCATCAGCGGGCTCTGGCTCTGATGCCGCGCGTGCATCATTACCTCGGTGAACGTGCCGGGGTCGAACAGCAGATCGATGCGCTCGCGCGCCGTGAGCTTGCCGCGCGAATGCTGCTTGGCGACCGCGGCCTCTCCGCCCATCGCACGCACCTTCGCGCGTTTCTTCTCGAGTCGCGCGAGCATTTCTTCCATCGGGGGGTATTCAAGCGGATCGGACATGTCAGGCTCCCGTCTCAGGGTTCTTGGATTTTGGGTTTTGGTTGTTGGTTCGCTGGCGCGTGGATCCGGGCGTTGACGATCCCTCCGATCGTTTCGAGAGCGCGCGAATCAATCCACCGAGAACGCGGCCGAGACGATCGCACCGCGCGAGTAGGTCCTTATTGCAATTCAGGTCCGCCATGCCTAGACGTTGCGAGAGAAGGAGTTGTGTTTCCAGTTCCGAAAGACTTCCGTACGCAATGTGCAGGAAACGCACGAAGTCGGTGTTGCTCCCTCGCCCGGCGCCTTCCGCGATGTTCGATGGCACCGAGACCGCCGACTTTCGAAGCTGCGCTACGAGACTGTATTGCTCTGCTTTCGGGAAGTTCGAGGTCAATCGATAACAGGACTCTGCGATGTCCATCGCCTGTTTCCATGCTTCCAGATCCCGATAGCTCCCACGGATCACGCTATCGCCCCCGAACCCTCGTGTCGCTCACCAACAACCAAAAACCAAAAACCACCTACCTGTCCTTCCAATTCGCGTCCCGCTTCTCCATAAACGCCATCACACCCTCCATGGCGTCCTCGGCCATCGCGTTCACGGTCAGCATCGTGTGCAGATATTTGAGCGCGTCCTCGGTGCTCATGTCGTCCATGTCGTAGAACGCCTTTTTACCGAGGCGCAGCACGGCGGCGGATTTCGACGCGAGCGCGGCGACGATCTCGTCGGTTTTCGTGTCGAGTTCGGCGGCGGGCACGGCGTAGTTGGCGACGCCGTGGCGCACCGCTTCTTCCGCGGTGAATCGCCCGCCGGTCAGCATGATCTCCATGAGTTTTTTGCGTCCCACGTGACGAACGAGCAGCGCCATGATCATCATCGGGAACAGGCCCAGTTTGATTTCCGGCGTGCCGAAGGTCGCGTCGGCGGTGGCGACGACGATGTCCGACGCGCACGCGAGACCGAGCCCGCCGCCCAGCGCGTGGCCGTTCACCCGCGCGACGATCGGTTTGCCGCAGCGCCCGAAACGCAGCAGCAACTCGGCGTACTCGCCGCGGCCCTCGTGCATGGCGACAAAGCCCGCCGACGGATCGATGCGCAGATTGCCGCCCGCGCAAAACGCCTTGTCGCCCGCGCCGGTCAGCACGATCACGCGCACCTCGGCGTCGGCCTCATGCGCGTCGATCGCCCCGCGGATGCCGCGGATCACGTCAAAGTCAATCGCGTTGCGCGTCTCGGGCCGGTTGATGACGATCCGCCCGACAGGCGGCGCTTTTTCGATCAGAACGGCGTCGGACATGGATGCACTCCTCCGATCAATCTACCTTCACCCCGGCCTTCGGCCACCCCTCTTTCGCCCGGCGGGAGAGGGGACGGGGGTGAGGGCGCTCAAGTCATGCCGAAATCAACTCCCCCAGCTTCTCCTCGACAAACGCGGTCGTGTACGTGCCCGACGCGAAGGTCGGGTGGCGCAGCACGCGAATCAGAAATTCGCGATTGGTCACGATGCCCTCGAGCCGCGTGTTGGCGAGCCCGTCGCACAGCCGCTCGATCGCGTGGTCGCGGGTATCGCCATGAGCGATCACCTTGGCGATCAGCGGATCGTAAAACGGCGTGATCTCGCTGCCCGTCGCCACGCCGGTGTCCACGCGCAGGCCCTCCATCTCGGGCCACTCCAGGCGCGTGATCGTGCCCGGCTGCGGCAAGAACTTGCGCGCGGGATTTTCGGCGTAAAGCCGCGCCTCGATCGCGTGCCCCGTCGAGCGCGCACCGATCACCTCCGCGGCGAGCGGCTCGCCCGCGGCGACGCGGATCTGATGTTCGACGAGATCGAGCCCCGTGACCATCTCCGTGACCGGATGCTCGACCTGCAACCGCTTGTTGACCTCGAGGAAATACCAGTGGCGTTCGCCGTCCATCAGGCACTCGAAAGTGCCCGCGTTTCGATAACCCACGTGCGCGGCGGCGGCGGCAATGCGCGCGGCCATGTCGGCGCGAACGGCCTCGGTGATGAACGGCGACGGTGACTCCTCGATGATTTTTTGTTGGCGACGCTGCACCGAGCACTCCCGCTCGAACACCGTCGCGACGCCGCCGTGATGATCTGCCAAAACCTGAAACTCGATGTGGTGCGTGTCGGGCACGACTTTTTCGACGTAGATCTCGTTGCGTCCGAACGCCCGGCCCGCTCGGTCCGACGCCTTTTGCAACGCCTTGGCGAGCTTGTCGGCGTCCTCGACCATCGTCATGCCGATGCCGCCGCCGCCGAAGCTCGCCTTCACCATCACGGGGTAGCCCACGCGCGCCGCGACCTCGAGCGCTTCGTCGGCGCTAGCCACGTTGCCGTGGCTGCCGGGGATGATGGGCAGCCCCGCCTCATCCATGCGTTCGCGCGCGCCCATCTTGTCGCGCAGCGTCATCATGGCGGTCGCGTCGGGACCGATGAACACGAGCCCCGCCGCCTCGCACGCGGTCACGAAATCGGCGCTCTCCGACAAAAATCCGTAACCCGGATGGATCGCCTGCGCGCCCGTCGACTTCGCCGCGGCGATGATTTTTTCCGCGACCAGATAGCTTTCGGTCGGCAGCGGCTGCCCGATGGCGACGGCCTCATTCGCGGCGCGCACGAACGGCGCGGCGGCGTCGGCCTCGGAATAAACAGCCACGGTCGCGATGCCGAGTCGCCGGCACGTGCGGATCACGCGCGCGGCGATCTCCCCCCGATTCGCGATCAGAATTTTTTCGAACACCCGTCTTCCCCCAAACCGATCCGCTGCGTCACACGTCGCCCTCGGGATACATCTGCTCGATGAGATCCGCGAAGCGCGACGTGATCGCCTTGCGCTTGAGTTTCATCGTCGGCGTCAGTTCGCCGTCGTCGATCGTGAAATCGCGATCCAGCAGCCGCCACGCCTTGAGCGTCTCGTACGACGCGAGCTGCGCGTTCACCGCGCTGACCGCGCTCTCGGCGAGTCGCCGCGCTTCGGCATCGGCCGAGATGTCATCCGGCAGCGGCGCGCCGCCCTCGGTCGCGCGCTTTTGCGAGAGCGCCTCGCGGTCGATCGTGATAATCGCGACCAGATACTTTCGCCGATCGCCGTACACCATCGCCTGGCTGACGAAGGGCTGCGCCTTGAGTTTGTTTTCGATGTTTTGCGGCGCGATATTCTTGCCGCCCGACGTGATGATGAGGTCCTTCTTGCGGTCGGTGATGTAGAGGAATCCATCCTCGTCCACATGGCCGATGTCACCCGTGTGCATCCACCCTTCGTCGAGGGCTTCCATCGTGTCGGTCGGGCGTTTCCAGTAGCCCACGAACACCGACGGAGCCTTGACGAGGATCTCGCCATCCGGCGCGATGCGCTCCTGCACGCCCGGCAGCGCGCGACCCACCGAACCGAGCTTCACCGCGTCAGGCAGATTGATGTGCGACGGCGCGGACAGCTCCGTCATGCCGTAGCCTTCGAGGATCAGCACATCCATCGCGAAGAAAAACTCAGCGATCTCTTTGGAGAGCGGCGCACCCGCCGAAACAATGTAACGCAGTCGCCCGCCGAACCGCTCCTTGACCTTCGCGTACACGAGCCTTTCGGCGAGCCGGTATTGGAGGTCGAGAATCGCGGGCATGCGTTGTTTTTTCAGCCGATACGGCGTCGTCTTCCGGCCGATGTCGAGCGCCCAGCGAAAGAGCGCCTTTTTTGCCGCGCCTGAGGATTCGATCCGCGCCGTGGTGCGCGCGTAGGCTTTTTCGAGCATGCGCGGCACGGAGAGGAAGATCGTCGGGCGCACCTCGGCCAGATCGTCGAGGATCGTGTTCAGGTTTTGCGCGAAGTTGATCGTCGCGCCCATGAAGATCGAACCGAAGAGCCCGCCGATACGCTCGTACGCGTGACACAGCGGCAAAAAGCTCAGCGATTCGTCATCCGCCGTCACGAACGCCACCTCGTTCGCCGACGCGAGGATCCACAGGATGTTGCCGTGCGTGATCATCGCGCCCTTGGGCGGGCCGGTGGTGCCCGACGTGTAGATCATCGTCGCCACGTCGCCCGTGCCGATGTTTTCGTAACGCGGGCGCAGCGCCGCGGGCCTAGTGTCGTCGCCGAGGCGCAGCACGTCGTCGTACGACATGATCTGCGGATCGTCCGGCGGCGCGCCGTCGATCAATATGATTTTGAAAAGTCGAGGGAGCTTCGCGCGAATTTCCAGAACCTTCGCGAGTTGCTCTTCGTTCTCGACGATCATCAGGCGCGTTTCGGCATGGTCGAGAATGTAGTGGATGTCGTTCGGCAGAAGCGTCACATAGACGGGAACGAGCACGCACCCCGCGCCCAGCGTTCCCAGATCCGCCACCACCCATTCGGGCCGGTTGTTGCAGATGATGGAGACGACCTCGCGCGGCGCGAGGCCGAGCTTCACGAGCCCGCCCGCGAATCGCCGCGCGTCGCGCGACCACTCGGCCCACGAGATATCGACCCAGCGCCCGCCCGACTTTTTTCGCAACGCGGTGCGCGCGCCGAGTCGGTCGGCCTGATCGAAGAACATCGCGGCCAGATTGGGCCACGGCGCGCGGATCGACTCCGCCGGGACGCTCGATGTCATCCCAGGTCCCCGAAGCGGGCGATCGTATCCTGCGCGAGCATGACGCGGTGCACCTCGGTGGTGCCGAAGAGCAGCTCGCCGAGCTTGGCGTCGCGATACAGCCGCTCGATCGGGTGCCCCGCGGTGTAGCCCACACCCGCGAAGATCTGCATCGCGAAGTTGGCGATCTTCGTCGCCGCCTCGGTGGTGTGGATCTTCGCCGCGCTCACCATGGCCGACGCCTCGGCGCTGCCCGTGTCCATGCACCAAGCCGCGTATTGCGTGAGCAGGCGTCCCGTGTCGGTCAGCATCTTCATCTGCGAGAGTTTGAACGCGACTTCCTGGTGCTTGATGATCTTCGTGCCCGCCGCGCGCCGCGTGAGCGCGTGCCCGAGCGAGAGCGCCATCGCCGTCTCGCCGAGACCGATCGCGCCGCAGCACGCCGACAGGCGGCCGAACTGCATCGCGTGCATCGCCATGCCGAAGCCCGCGTTCTCCGGGCCGACCAGCGCGTCCGCGCCGACGCGGCATCGATTCAGGCGGATCGGGCCGACCAGTGCGCCGCGATACCCCATCGTCGCCACGCGCGCGCCGCGCTCGAAGCCCGGCGCGTCGGCGGGCACGACGAACAGCGACAGGCCGTTCGGTCCGCCCTCGGGTTTCGTGGCGGCGAGCACCAGCGCAAAATCGCAGATCGGTCCGTTCGTCGCCCACACCTTTTCGCCGTCGAGCACCCAGCCGTCGCCGTCGCGCGTCGCCGAGAGCTTCACCGCGAGCGGGTCGGAGCCCGAATCGGCTTCGGTCACCGCGAACGCGCCGATCGACTCGCCGCGCAGCGCGGGCCTCACGAATTTGTCGATCTGTGCCGCCGTGCCGAACTTCGCGATCGGCCGCACGGTCGCGCCCGCCGCGCTCGTCGCCGACAAAAACGATGTCGGAGCAAGGCCGCCCAGCGCCTCGGAGTAAAGCGTCCACTCCAAATGCGTCATGCCCGCGCCGCCGATCGCCGGATCGTGCGTCAGACCGTGCCAGCCGAGTTCGCCCAGCGTCTTCAAGTGCGCGCGCGTGATTTGGTCCGACGCGCCGGGGTCGGCGTCCTGCCGCTCGGCGTCGCACGCGATCCGATCGCGAACCGCATCGGCGAAGGATTTGGCGGCCGCGATCTGCTCGGTGGTGAATTCGAAATTCATGGTCGTCTCCCTACCGGGCTTCCTGCGTGAGCAGGCGCGAGATGATCATCTGCTGGATTTCCGACGTGCCGCCGCCGATCTGCCCGAGCTTCGCGTCGCGCAGCGAGCGTTCGACGGGATACTCGTGGATGTATCCGTAGCCGCCGTGAATCTGCACCGCCTCGCTGGCGATCTGGAACCCCATGTCGCCGCCGTAGAGTTTGGAGATCGACGCCTCCATGTGGTTGAGCGGTCGGCCCTGATCCTTGTTCCACGCGATGCGGTACACCAGCAGGCGGAATGCGTTGATGAAGATGCGCATGTCGGCCAGCTTGTGCTGCACCGCCTGAAAGTCGGCGATCGGTTTGCCGAACTGCCTGCGGTCCAGTGAATACTTCACGCACCGGCGCAGGCCGAGCTCCGCCGAACCGATGTACGGCGCGAGCAGCGCCGAGCGGTCCCACTCGAGCGTTTGGAGCGCCATGAGAAAGCCCATGCCCTCCATGCCCAGCAGGTTTTCCTCGGGAATCCAGCAGTCCTCGAAAATCAGTTCCGAGGTCTGCGACGAACGCACGCCCATCTTGTGAAGCGGCTTACCCGACGAAAATCCCTTGGTCCCGGCCTCGACGATGAACGCGCTGATGCCGCCGTGGCCCGCGCTCTTGTCGGTGACCGCGTTGACCACGCAGACTTTGCAGATGGGACCGTTGGTGATGAACATCTTCGCGCCGTTCAGCACCCAGCCGCCATCGCGGCGCACCGCGGTGGTGGTGATCGACGCGGCGTCCGATCCCGCCCCCGGTTCGGTGAGCGCCCAGCAGCCGATCCACTCGCCCGACGCGATCTTCGGCAGGTATTTGGTTTTTTGCTCTTCGCTGCCGTGCTTGAGGATCGTGTCGCCGCACAGGTACGTGTGCGCACCCCATGCCAGCAGCAATCCCGCATCCGCGCCGCCCAGCCCCATCGCCTCGCCGCCGACAATCGACGTGAGCACGTCCGCGCCTTGGCCGCCGTATTCCTCGGGGTAGTGCATGCCGAGAAGACCGAATTCGCCCATGCGCCGCCAAGCCTCGTAGGAGAACTCGGCGTTGCGGTCGGCTTCTTCGGCGAACGGCGCGATCCGCTCGCGGCAAAAACGCTCCACGGTGTCGCGAAACGCCAATTGTTCGGCGCTCAGAATGAAGTCCATGCTGTTTGATCTCCTGCCCAAAAAAGGAAGGCGCGCCCACATTCACCAGATGCGACGCATGGTGTCAAGGTCGCGCGGGGTTCGAACGCCAAGAGTCGATACGCTCTTTGGGGCGGCGCGCTCGCCCACCGGGCGGTCGGTCGGGTTTTTGCCAATGCTGTGAGCCGGAAAATTGTAAAGAGAAGGTAAATGGACTACACATTTGTGGATGAATGCGCAAAGTTCCGAACCCGTGAAGTCAGACGCCGACATTCGGCCCGGTTACGGGTTTTATCTTCGCCGATCGCGCTGGGCGGTTTTCCTTGGCCTCGCGTCGCTCATCGCGTTCACCTCCACGCAGTACCTGTCGTTTCGCTACCTCGGCGACGAAACCGTGCTCACGCCGTGGGCGGCGAAGGCGTCCGTCGTCCTGAATCTCGCGGCGATCATCGCCGTCGTCCTTTATTACCTGCTCAATTTCGTGATTGCCCCCCGGACCGGATGCGACCGCGAACGGCTGTTTCGCATCACGATTCACGGCGTTTCGATCGTCATTCTCGTCATCACGCTGGGGCATCTGCACATCGCGGGCAGCGCCACGAGCATCCTGCCCATGCAGTTCCTGAGCGTGTGCATGGTCGTGTCCTGGCTGATCGGACTCAAGGAATCCTGGTGGTACTTCCTCGCGGGAATCGCCGGGTGGGGCGCGATCATGCTGCTCGAGAAGTGGGGGCTTTTGACCTACCTGCCCCTGCATCCCGACCATGCGCGCGTGCCCACGGAAATTTTCCTCGAGTCGCGCTATATCGGCATGGTCCTCACCCTGTTCGTGTTCAACGCCGTTTTCATTCTGGGAATGATGACCTACTACGCACACCAACTTCACACCACCAACGCGGATCTGGAGCGCAACCGCCGGGAGATCGAGCGCAGTTACAACCAACTCCGCCAGCTCGAAGCTCTGCGCGACAGCCTGACGCACATGATCGTACACGACCTGCGTTCGCCGCTCGCGGGGGTGCAGCTCAACCTGCAGGCCGCGAAGCTCCGGCTCGAACCGGGCCATGCGGCGGCGGCCCGCATCGACAAATCCGTCGCGGGCATCGGGTCGCAGCTCGAGCTCATCAACTGCCTGCTCGACGTGAACAAGTTCGAGGCCGGTCACATGACCATCGCGGCGCGCGAATCCGATCTGCGCGAGGCGATCACGCGGGGCGTCGATCTGCTGGGCGCGCTCGCCGAGGACCGGCGCATCACGATCGACGCCGCCCAGGCTCCGCCGCCCTTTGCGTTCGATCCCGACCTCATCGCCCGCGTGGTCGCGAATCTCGTCGGCAACGCGGTGAAGTTCACGCCGC
Organism: Deltaproteobacteria bacterium; assembly: GCA_020845895.1. Taxonomy (NCBI): domain Bacteria; kingdom Pseudomonadati; phylum Myxococcota; class Myxococcia; species Deltaproteobacteria bacterium. The sequence continues at coordinate 51,048 of JADLEX010000082.1, forward strand.
GCGGCGGCGAGATTCGCATCGCGCTGCGTCTCGAAGACGCGGTGGCGCACGTGTGCGTGTCGGACGACGGTCCCGGCATCGCGCCGGCCGATCAGAAAAAGATCTTCGAGAAATTCGGCCAAGCCGAGTTGCGCGGCGAAATGCGCGGCCATTCGACGGGCCTCGGTCTCGCGTTCTGCCGGCTCGCCGTCGAGGCGCATCGGGGACGCATCTGGGTCGACAGCGAGGTCGGCCGGGGTAGCACGTTTTGCTTTGAACTGCCGATCGGTCCCGGCCTGGTGACCGACGGCGTGGGGGCATCCATATGAACCGACACCTGATTCTGCTCGCCGACGACGACATCGAATACCGCGACACGCTGGAGAGCGTTCTCGAGGAGGTCGACCACTACGTGGTCAAAACCGCGGGGAACGGCGAGGAGGCGCTCACAATCCTCAAACGGCTGGGCTCGGACGTGAACCTCGTCATCAGCGACATCGAAATGCCGGGCATGCACGGGATTCGCTTCGTCGAAACCGTCGGCGCGCTCGGCCTCGACGTGCCGATCATGATGGCAACGTCGAAGGCCGGCATGAAGGACGACTTCTCCCTCAAGCTCTCGCCGCAGGTGAAGTATTTCCTCACCAAGCCCTTCGATCTCGATCACCTGCGCCGCTTGATCCCGCCGCTGATGCGCACCGACGCCGACGCGCGCCGCCGGCCGATCGTGCTCGTCGCCGAGGAGGTCGGTGAGACGCGTGCGCTGATGGAGATGTCGCTCGAAAGCGAAGGCTGCTGCGTAAAGGCGTGCGGTGAGCGCATCGTGGCGCTCGAGGCGATTCGCCGCCTCGGTCGCGACATCGACATGATTCTCTTCGACTTCGAAATGATGGGCGGCAACCACCAGACACGCATGGAGTTCTTCGATCTGGTCGCCGGCACCGCCCGCGACGTGCCCATCGGCATGATGTTCTCGCGCGAGGAGTTCAAGGAGTTCGGCGAAGAGGCCGCGCGCAATCGCGCGAAGGAACACCTGCTCAAGCCGATCGACATGGATACGCTCGCGCAGGTGGTGAAAAAGCACATCCGCTAAGAGCGTCGGTCTAGATTCCGCGCACGAGCAGCACGCCGAGACCCACCAGAACGAGGCCGAGGGTCGAATTGATCTTGATGAGCCGGTTCATCTTCGCGCGCACGACGCCGGCTTGCGCCGCGTCGCCGCCGGCCATGGCGCGCCCCAGCGCGGGCGATACGACGTAATCGACGTACGCCATGACGCCGAGCACGACGGCGAAGACGACGAGCTTGCACGCGAGGGTGTGGCCCCACGCTCCCTTCCAAGCGTCGGCCCCTGCGAGCGCGAGCGGGCTCAAACCCCGCTGCCACAGGGCGTAGAAACCCGTGACCATGAGCACGGCGATCGAGTGCCAGCGGATCTTTTTGAACCTTGCGGCGAGCCACGGTGCGACGGTCGGCGCGGCCGATCGCACCTCGGCGTGCGCGCCCATCACGCTCACGTTGAAGAGCATGAACAGGCTGCCTCCAATGAGCAGACACGCGGCGAGCACGTGGGCATAGACCATGAGCAGATAGATCACGCGCACGATCGACCTTCCTTTCCCGAGCTGACGTGAAAACGGAAACGAAAACCGGAGCCGGGATCATATCGATCCGGGCTCCGGCGTTGAACGTCCTGAATGGTATCGAAGATGACATTCCCGATCGGTTTCTCAGCGCTTCAGGAAACGGTCGAACAGTCCCTTCTTCTTTCGGTTCGCCTGCGATTCGCGCAGCTTGATGAGACGCAGTTCGCGCAGCGCCTCGATGGAATTCGGGTTGCACATGAGCGCCTTCTCGTACTGCTTCTCGGCGAACTCGACGAAGCCCTGATCCTTGTAAATCGCGCCGAGAAACAGATAAGCCTTTTCGGTGCGCGGATTGATCTCGAGCGCGCGGGTGAGCGACTCGCGGGCCTCGAACTGCATGTCGGCGATCGACTCCTTGGGTCGCAGCGCCAGTTCTTCCTGATCGGGGTCTTTCTCGTTGGCGATGTTGTAGAGCGACCAGCCGTAGTAGGCGATGTACTCGGCCTCGTTCGGCGCGATGTCGAGCGCCTGGCGCAGCGCGTGGGCGGCGCGGGTGAAACGCTTCTCCTTCAGAAACGTCAGGCCGTTCTGGTATCGCTGCTCGGCGATGATGACCTTCTTCACGCCCTCGATCCGGTTCGCCGATTCGTCGTCGAGTTCCGCGCCCTCGAGGTATTTCTGGTACTGGTTGATTTTGTCCTGCGTGTTGAGGCGATCGTAGGCGTCGTTGACCGCGGCGAAGATCTCCTCGACCTTCATCTTCACCTCGCGACTGGCGCGGCCGAAGAAGCGGTCGGGGTGGAAATCCTTGGCGAGGCGGTGATACGCGATACGCACCTCCTGCTCAGTGGGATTCGTGCCCACGCCGAGCAGGTGGAAGAGGTTCTCGTCGGCGAGCCGCTTGTACATGCCGAGCACGGCCTGACGGACCTCGGCGTCGTCGGACGGCATTTCGTCTTCGGTCGCCATGGGGACGGCGGAGGGATGCGGCGTCGGCGCGGCGGGTTCGAATCCGCCGCCGAACATCTCGTCCTCGCTCTCGCCGGCCCAACCCGATGGCTTTTCGGCGAGCGCCTTTTTGTCGGTATCCGATTCGGCGATCGCCACGGTCTTGCGGCGCACCTCGGCGACGTCCTCCGCCGCCGTGAAGCGGGTCTGCGGGTCGTCGCGCGAGTCGATGATCGTCTCGACCATGCCGCTGATGATGAGCGTGAAGAGCACCTGGAGGGTGCGTTCGCGGGACACCGGCGACGCCGAGACGATCTCGTCGAAGGTCTTGGTGCCGTCGACCATCTCGTGGATTTTGGCCTCGCCGGGCGTGAGCTTGATGTCCTGGAAGCGATAGCGACGGTCGGCGCCCAGTTGCAGGAAGTGCTCCCAATACCCCGCGAGCTGCTTTTCCAACCGCTCGAAGGTGTAGTGGGCTCGCACGCCCTCCTGGATGATGTTTGCGACCGACATGTCGACGTTTTGCACATCGCCGGCGACAGCCGCATCCGCCGTGAAGCGGTACGTGCCCGCACTCCACGAAAAAATCTCGAAGAGCTTTTCGCGGATCTGGAGTTTCAGGTAGTTGACGACCTGCTGCGGCGTCAGGATGCCCATCTCGATGAGCACCGTCCCCTGAAGGCGACCGGATTCCTTCATGCGCGTGACGGATTCGTCCCGCTGCTCCGCGGTCAGAATGCCGTTGCGTACGAGGAAGTTGCCGAAGTATTCCTCCTCGACGTTGGTGGATACGACAACGGGATACCCGTCCAGGACGTCGATCGTCTTTTCTTTCGGTCCGTACTTGACCTCGAGATGCCCTGACTTGCCCATGACGTACAGGTCGTGCAGCAACTCGGGGAAGGAGACGGTGGAAAAATCGCCCTCGAGCAGGACGCTGGGGTCGCGCGGAGAGATGTCGGACGACGGCGGCGTTTCGCCGGTGGCGCGATCTTCCTCGTCCGGGTCGGGCGTGGGCTCGGGCGCGGCGTCGGACGCAGGTTCGCCGCCTTCTTCCGGCGACTCGGGCGGAAATTCGTCGGGACCGCCGTCCGCGAGCTTCGCGCCGTTTTCGGTCATCATCAGCTCGGCGTTTTCCGGAACGCCCAGCAACGTGGTCACCATGGTCAGCAAACGCGAAAGCTGAAACGGCTTTTCGAGGAACTGATCGGCCTTGAACTTCTCGCGCGCGTCCCGCTGCATCTTCGGCGTCTTGTAGACGGCGCTCATCAGGACGACGGGGGTCTTGCGCCCCTCGGGCGTGTTCTTGATGTTCTTGCAGACGTCCCATCCGTTGACCTTGGGCAACAGCACGTCGAGCAGCACGAGATCGGGGGTCGACGCCTTGAACTGCGCAAGACCCTCCTCGCCGTTTCGCGCCACGTAGACCTCGAATCCCATCGCCGACAATGAGGCGTGGAGGATCTGGTCGATATTTTTGTCGTCATCCACGACCAGGATGCGCTTGGCCATTCGACCTCCGGATCACACCGCGCGCGGGCGGACCCTGCCGGCCCGTCGGGTGAGAACTCTTCCGAGAACACGAGTCATGGAACTGGTGATTATAGGTGTGCCGCGCGAGGCGTGGCAAGACAGGTTCGGCGCTTGATGCCGGTTCCTGGGCCGGGCGTTCACGGCGATTCCGCGTTTTGCTGAAGTTTCTCGCGAGCCTCGCGGGCGGCCTGGGCACGGCGTTCCTCTTCGACGCGCCGGGCGTCGTAGGCATCCTTGTCGAGCGGAATCTGCTCGTAATAGGTGATCCTCCACTCGCCGTCGACCTTTGCGAGCTCCATCTTGATCGACGCCCACTCGCTGATGTTCCGATCCTTGCGGTAGAGCAGGATGGGGAACGAGCACGACCCGCGTTCGCCGCTGGCGATCTCCGATTTGCAGTACGGCCGGTTCAGGTGTTCCTCGATCTCGAACGCCGCGATGGGATTGCCCATCTTGGCCACCCGACGCAGGTTCTCGCTCCATTGCCGGCGCTTGTCGTCGTCGCGGAACATCGACGACGCCTCGTCGTATCGGCGGTCGGAGATGTGCTGAAAGAACGTCATCGCCGTGAGGATCAGCGTTCGTTCGGGGTTCGGATCGGGCGGCGGCGGCGGCGTGGGGGCTGGTGTCGGAGCGACCGAGCCGCCGTCCTCCGCTTCGCCCGCCTGCGCGATCACCGGCGCGTCGGGTTCGGTCTCGCGCGTCCGACAGGCCCGATAGGTGAGCGTCGCGTTCACGACGAACAGCACCACGAGCACGAGTTCCAGAATCCGGCGAAGCTGAAGCGGTCCGATCATTCGCCGCCTCCGTCTTTGTCCGAATTCGCCCCGTTCGTTTTTGCCTTCGCGTCGTCGCCTTCGGCGGCGTCGGCCTCGGCGGGCGCCTCGTCCACGGGCTCCCCGGTCGACTCCTCGTCGCCCGAAAAACTCTCTTCCATCCGACGAACGGATGAACCGCAGTCGGGATCGCACACGGCGAATACAAACAGGTAGATCAGCATCGCGATCGTCGCGACGGCGCGGGCCACGAGCCCCTTGTCGGACATGAACGTCGCGGCACCCGTCTCCGCCCTCATCAGCGAACGCGTGATGTTGTCGATCGGGTTGTACGCCTCGACCTTGCGCCCGCCGCCCTGGTCGCCGAATCGGATCGCCTGCACCGCGAGGATATCCTCGGGATCGCCGCCCGCGTCCACCGCCATCTGCACAATCGCGTGGCACGCGTCGAGCAGTTCGCCCTCGACAATCGCGTTGCCGATATCCGAATCCGCGAGGCGGCGCGTGATGCCCGCGCTGCACAGCACGTAGTAGTCGCCGTTTTTCGCGGGGACAGGGCCCTGCACGGGAACATCGATCATGGGCCGACGACCGAGTGAGCGCAGAATCTCTCGCGAAAACGGATGGTTGCGCGCTTCCTCGGGTTTGAGGAGCGCCTGGTCGACCATAGCCTGCGCCTGCGTGTGATCCTGCGTCACCGGTCGGATCATGCCGTCGCGAAGTTGGTAGATCCGCGCATTGCCCACGTGCGCGTAAGCGACCTCGATCCCGTTTGTCCACAGGGCAACGACCGAGAGGGGAAGCGAGCCGGGTTCGCCGTCGGAATTGGCCGCCGAGAACAATGTGGCGTTGGCGTCACCGATGGCCCGCGTCAGAAACCGGCGGGAGTTGTCCTGGGGCACCTCGCGGGACGTCCAGTCGATGCGCTCGCGCAGCGCCCGGTTGGCACGGGCGGCGCGCGACGGATCGCACAATGGACTCGTGAGCACGAGCAGCAGGTGAGGTCCGGTTTCGAAGCGCGAAACCGTCTCTTCCCAGGGCGTGGCCCACGCGGCCGCATGTTGTCGAGGCAAGGCTTTCGGCACGACCCGAATGGTCCTCGATGGTCGTTCAGTTTTCGATCAGTCAGACGCGTTGCGATGAGCCCGACGGCGCGGGCGGGTTTTTATAGCATAGCGGTGGGGGGCGGTCTACGCGGGTCGCCCGGTCGCGGGAGGGGACGCCCGCGCGGTCGACGACCGCTTACGACGCGGCCTTGGTTTCGCCGTAGATGGAGCGGTCGCGCAGGACGTTGGCGATGGAGCCCGAGGGCCGGCGGCCCTGATCGAGGGAAAGGTCGCCCTTGCCGCAGTTTTCGGAGACGCCCGAGTCGTAGAGTAGCGGGTCGCACGCGGTGATGAAGCCGATGAGGATGTTTCGGCTCGGAATGCGCGAGAGGTCGAAACCGAAATACAGCAGCATCTTGATCACGAAAGCATCCGCGGCGAACGCGATGCCCCGGCGCGTGAGGAAGTGCGGCATCATGCCGAATACCAGGCGCAGGCCCGGCCCGAGCCGCTTGCCCGTCTCGCCGGTTTCGCGATGGTAACGGTCGAGCTTTGCCTCCAACCCCTTCATGCGGATCACTTGGGACAGCGGAACCCAGCCGCCCTTTTCGCGACGCACGATATAGTGCTGGTTGTAAAAGCACTTGCGTACCCGAAACATGTGCAGGAACGCGAAGTAGAGTTTCTGGAACACGTGGATGTCGTGTCGGCTGATGCGCCCGCCGGTCTGCGCCTCCAGGCGGTCGATCAGTTCGTCCGGCACCATGATCTTGGGATTGTCCATCAGCCGAGCCGCGCCGAGCATCCGCAGCGTCAGATAGAAAACTTCCTTCACGTTTTTCCGTTTTGCGGCGAAATCGAGAACCGTCCCCATTTCCTCGTCGTTCAGCCCCGGCGACACGGTCATCTTCAGATCGACCGCGATGCCCGCCTCTTCGAGATTGGCGATGGTCTTCGCCTTCGTTTCGGCCAGCGCCTCGCCGCGCAGCTCCTTGTAGGTCACGTCGGAGAATCCGTCGAACTGCAGGTGCACTTCGCGCAGGCCGGCGTCCTTGAGCTTGCGCGCGTAGCCGGGAACGGCCAGCGCGATGCCGTTCGTGTGCAAGGCGCTGCGGTTGCCGGTGGACTCCACGAGGCGGATCAGGTCGGGAAGATCCTTGCGCATCGTGGGCTCCGCGCCCATCAAGTCGATCTTGAAGCCCTTCTTGCCCTCCAGAAACTTTTCGAGTTTTTCCTTGGGGTAATCGGGCAACTGGCGCTGGTTGGCCGACGCGAGACAGATGGGGCAATCGAGATTGCAGCGATCCGTCGTGCGCAGAATGTAGTCCTTCTGCTTGTACGCGTCGCGGATCAGGCTGAAGTAGTAGTCGTGCAGATTGCCGTACTGCTCGGGGTGTTTCGAAAGCCGGTGGCGCGTCTCGCCGTGCTCGCGGCACGTGCGCGACAGCCACACGCCCGCGTCGTCCCGTTCGACGCGACCGGGAACGAGCTTCAGGCATTCGGGGCAGATCGAATGCGTTTCGCGGAGAATCTCCATGGACAGGCAGGATAGCACGAACCGCCCGGCGGACAATGAAAGGCGGATCACGCTCGACGCGTTCGGCGTTTCGTCGCCGTGGCCGGTGCCGTCGCGGTCGCGGTTGCAAACAGATCCCGCAGACGCACCCGCCGCAGGTCGTTCGAGGCTGCCATCTGAAGAGCACGGAGACGATCTTCGGTGTCGCCAAGCGTGAAGCAGTCGGCCGACTCGATCTCCTCGACCGGGTCATCGGTTTCGTTGAGCGGGCAGATGTCGCGGTATTCGACGAGTTCCCCCTCGCCGGTCTCGCCGATCCATCGGAAGGGCAAGCCCTGCGTGCGGCAGACGAATGGCCGCGCGGCGTACACGCGGCACGCGCCGCGCTCGTCGAGAAAAGCGCACGCACCCTCGGCATGCGGCGATTCGCGCAGCACGTCGGGAAATTGCCTTCGGATGCGCTCGGCCTCGACCGCAAACACCGTCAGGTCGTCCTCGCAGCACGACGCGCAACCGAGCCCGCAACGCAGCCGGTCCGCGTGACGTCTTGTCAGGACGCGGACGCGGCGATCGA
>JADLEX010000083.1 GCA_020845895.1 Deltaproteobacteria bacterium
CGTAGTACACGCTCGTGTCGTAACGCACGATGTCCGTATAGATCAGATGCGCGACGCCGCTTGCGTCCACCGCCATGTCGAGATCGGTGGCCTCGCCATCGACCGCCAAGAGCGTCGTCACCTCCCACTCGCCCGACTTGTTTGTCGCGAAACGCAGTTCCTCCACGTTCTCGCCGAGCTTGGGGTGGTACGTGTAGGCGAGATAGAGGTGATCCTGCGTATCCTTCGCCAAGATCTTGCGTTCGCCGCCCAGCGGATGGATCACCTCGCGGGTCACATCGCCGCTCGCGTCAATCGCGACGTGATCCAGGGAGAGCCCTTCGCGAATCGCCAAGTGCACGTTACCGTCGGTCGTCACGAGCACATCGCTCACCCCTTTGTCGGAGTCGACAAAACCGGAGATCTGCTGGAACGTGATTCCGTTCATCTCAAAGGGAGGCCACGGACCGTAGCGCGGTGCGACCGAATGGGCAGGGTTGATAACGAATGGGTCGCAGGCGGTTCCCGTGCCGAGCCACGTCGTGGTGGTGGTGGAGGTCGTCGTGACGTGCGTGGTGGTGGTCGTGGTGGACGTCGGCGTCGAGGTGCTCGTCGAGGTCTGTGTGGTGGTCGTCGTGGTCGGGGCGAATGTCGAAGTTGTGGATGTGGTGGTCACCGACGTCGTGGTCGTGGTGCCGGCGTCGTCGTCGGAGGAATCGTCATCGAGCGAGGAGTCGTCGTCGGGCGTTGCGTGGTCATCCGACTTCGCATCGCCGGACGAATCGGGCGACGAGCAGTCGCAGGCGGGAAGCGCCGCGACCAGCGCAAGGATGAGGATAGCGATGATCCGGTGAGCCATATTTGGGCGCGGCTCCACGAACGGGCGAAGAATTCGATGCGTTCATGATGACGGAAAAGATCCGGTTTGAAAATGTGAACATTTCTTTGGCGAGGTTCATCACGCCGCGCTTGACGCGCCCGCGGCGCGCGACCAAATTCGGCGTCGATGTTTTGGCTTCCGCTGGCGTTGGCCGCGTTGTTCTGCGCGTGGGGCGTCGTACGCACGCGCGATGCGTCGCCGTGGCGGCGATGGTGGATTCGCGTCCCGGTCGTCACCGTCGCGGCCATGGTCGTGAGTTGGAGTTTCGCGCGCGGCGGAACGGACCTGTTCCCCTTCGACGACAGCTACATCAGCCTCGCGGCGGCGCGGACGTTTGCCGAGCACGGCCAGATCGCGGTCGTGAAAAATCGTCTGCTTGCCGGGGTCACGAGCCCGCTGCACATCGTACTTACCGGGGCGCTCGGGCTGCTGCTCGGCGTCGAGAGCGCGGCCCGGTGGATTTCTTGGATCGCATTCGTCATGTCGGCGCTGGGTGCGGGGTTTTTGGCCGAGCGCGTGGCGCGCGACGCGCGGGCCTTTGCGTGGGGCGCGGCGTTCGCCCTCTTCGCCGGGCCGACCCTCTACGACGTGGGCAGCGCCATGGAGACGGCACCGTTCACGGCGCTGGTCGTTTGGACGCTGCTCGCCTTTGAGGACGTTTCGACGCGCCGACGCGGCATCATCGCCGGCGTGCTGCTCGGCCTCACGATGCTCACGCGCCCCGAGGGCGCGCTGCTGGCGGTCGCGATCTTCGCCGTGCCGCTCGGACGCGTCGCGTGGACCCGCGACCGGGAAGCCGCGCGGGCGTGGCTGGTCCCCGCCATCGTGGCGTGCGCGGTCTTCGCGCCCTACGTCGTCGCAAATCTCGCGCTCACCGGCCACGTGCTCTCGCCCACGGTGAGCGCCAAGGCCGTCTTCTTTCGCTCGGGGCGTCTCGACTGGCCGAACCCCGTGCGCCTTGGCGATCCGCTGCGTGTGTTTCTCGTCGGCGCGGAGTTGTTTGCCGTGGCGGGCCTCGCGGGGCTCGCGTTCACCCGGCGCAGGGCCGAGTTGCTGTTTCTCATGTTATTCTACGCGAGCTATCTGATGCGGTTCGATGTCGCGTTGCGACACTATCGCGCGCGCTACCAGCATCCGCTGTGGATTCTCGCGGCGGTCGGCGCGGCGGCGCTCATCGTCTGGATTGCGAAGCGTCGCGACGGGAAGACGGCCGCCCGGGCGGTCGCGGCGGTCGCCGGGATCGCGCTCATGCTCGCCACGCTCCAGACGGCGCGCGTGTACCGGGTGTATTTCCGGCAGGATTTGGGCTCGACGCGCGAGTTCCTCATGCCCATGGTGCGCGCGGTGCAAGACGCCATGCCCAAGGGGTTCACAGTCGCGTCGCACGACGTCGGCGCGCTCATCTATTTCAGCGATCGGTACGTGCTCGATCTGGTCGGCCTGACCGACGAGCGGATTGCGAAACAACTTCGCGAGTCCGACCCGTCCACCGCCGCCCTCGGCGCGGTGATGGCGACGAAAAAACCCTATCTTCTCGTGGTGTTGCGCGACTGGGAGCAGGATTTTCTGCAGCTCACGAAATTCGCCCCGCCGGGGATGTACACGCTCGCCTGGTCGTCGCCGGCGCCCAACGCCGCGACCGGCGCGGTCTACGACATCTACCGCGTCCGGCACAATATCGTCGGGCTGAGTCCGGGCGCAGCGGCGCAAATGCCTCCGGCGCTAGCCCCATCCCCGGTCGAAAGTCCGTAAGCGAAAACCCGATAAATTTGTTTGACTTGGCCCGTGGCGCGGGCCTACAATCCCGCCCCGCCGGAGCGCCTTCGCGTCCGGCGCGACACGGGACGAAAGAATCGACTCACTCCTTTGTTCATGGAGCATTTCATGCGTCTCCTGAGAATGTTGATGGCCTTGGTGTTGTGCTGCGCTTTCGCGGGCGCGGCGAGCGCGGCGTGGATGGATCCGAATCTCGAGGATGAACTCGCCGGGGCCGACTCGGACGAGATGGTCAAGGGCCTCGTCGTGCTCGCCAAGCAGGTCGACGTCGAGAGCATGATCGACGATTTCTACCGCCGGGGCCTCTCGCTCAAGCAGCGGCATTACGAGGCGATCAATTCGCTTCAGGAGATGGCGGCCTCGACGCAGGGCGCCGTGATCGGCGATCTGCGCAAGGCGCAGAGCGAGGGCAAGGTCGAGAAATTCAAAGCTTACTGGATCACCAACGCGATCACGATCTGGGCCCGGCCGGTCGTGTTCGAACAGATGCGCACGCACCCCGACGTCGCCAAGATCTTCTTTTCGTACCCGATCGAGCTGATCGAGCCGGTCGCGGTGGGCACGTCGCTCGACGCGTGCAGCGGCCCTCCGGGGCTGGAAGTGGGCGTCGAGGTTTCCCGCGCCCCCGAACTGTGGGATCTTGGTTTTGACGGCTCCACGGCGCTTGCGGGCGACTGCGACACGGGCGCGGACGGAAACCACACCGCCTTCGCGAGCCGCTGGCGCGGCACGTCGGCCCCCGCGGCGCACACGTGGTTCGACCCGGTCACGAACACCACGTTCCCCTTCGACTCGGGCTACCACGGCACGCACACACTGGGCACGATCGTCGGCGAAAACGGCATCGGCATGGCGCCGGGTGCGCAGTGGATCGCGGCGGGCACCATCGACCGCGCGGGACTTCAGCAGACGATCGACGACTCGATCGACGCGTTCCAGTGGTTCTCCGATCCGGACGGCAATCCCGCGACGATGGAGGACGTGCCGGACGTCATCAACAACTCGTGGGGCATTTCGCCGCTGTATCACGGCGTTCCCCATTGCGATCAGCAGATGTGGGCGGCGATCGACGGCGCGGAGGCCGCGGGCGTGGTCGTGGTGTTCGCGGCGGGCAACGAAGGCCCGCAGACCACGTCGCTGCGCACCCCCGGCGACCGCATCACCACGCAGCTCAATTCGTTCGCGATCGGCGCGCTCAACCACGACAACGACACGCCGGCCGACTTCACGAGCCGCGGTCCGTCGGGTTGCGACAACACGACGATCAAGCCGGAAGTCAGCGCGGTCGGCGTGGACGTGTGCTCGTCGTTCCCGAGCAACACCTACGGTCTGCTGTCGGGCACCTCGATGGCGACGCCGCACGTGGCGGGCGCGGTGGTGCTGCTGCGCGACGCGTATCCCGAGTCGATGCCCGAGGACGTGAAATTCGCGCTGTACGAGACGGCGGTGGACGTGCACACGGTGGGCGAGGACAACGCCACCGGGCGCGGCGCGATCGATGTGGTCGAGGCGTATCTGTTCCTCGGCAGCTACCTCATCAGCTCCGATGGCAAGATCCGCATCGAGTCGATGTATTCGTGCGAATCGGAGATCGAGATCACCGTCATCGACGAGGACCTCGTCGGTCCCACCGTGAACGTGACGGTCGAGAGCGATTCCGAATCGCAAAAGGCCGTGATCCTGGCGTCGACGGCCGACGCGGGAATCTACAAAGGCTACGTCGATACCACCGCCGGGCCGACCGGTCCGGGCAAGATCCTCGTGGCCGACGGCGACACGATCACGGTAAAATACACCGACGCCGACGACGGCGAGGGTGGCACGAACGTCGTGAAAACCGACACGGCGGACGTGGACTGCGCGCCGCCGGACTTCGACGGGCTCGAGAGCGCGGTGGCGGGCGACGAAGTCGTCACGCTTGGATGGTCGGCGGGAACGGACCAGAGCGCGATCGTTTACAACGTCTATCGCGCCGAGACCTCCGGCGGGCAGAACTTCAGCTCGCCGATCGCGCAGGTGACGACGACGAGTTACATCGACAACTCCGTCTCGAACTTCACGACATACTACTACGTGGTGCGTGCCGAGGATGCCTTCGGCAAGGAAGAGACGAACACGGTCGAGCGCTCCGCGATGCCGGAAGGCCCCGACACGCTCTTCTTCGACGATTTCGAGACGGACGCGCTGATCGACTGGGACGTCATCGACGGCGGCACCAACGCGGCGACGTGGACCGACACCAACCCCGGCGGTCGCTTCTCCGGCGAACTCGACGGCGTCTTCGCCTCCTGCGACAAGCAGGCGGCGGGAATTCTCGCTCAGATGGAAGAGCAGATGGTCACGCCGCTCATCGACGCGCACGCCCATTACGACATCACCCTCCAGTGGGATAACGATTTCGAGTCGGGATTCCTCGAGACCGGCGACGTGGAATACACGACGGACGGGACCAACTGGACGCGCGTGAAGCGTTATCGCAGCAACGCCGAGTCGGGTCATGAGCAATTCGATCTGACCGACGCCGACTATGCCGCGAATTTTCAGATCCGGTTCGTGTACAAGGGCGGCGGCCCGCTCCCCGAGTGGTGGGGCGTGGACAACGTCTGGGTGCGCGGCTGGTTCGACCCTTCGGCGACGACCACGACGACGACGGTGACGACGACGTCGACGACGACGACGACCGGCGGCGGCGATGACGATACCGACGATGACGCGGACGACGACACCGACGATGACACCGACGATGACGCGGACGACGATGCCGATGACGACGCCGACGATGACGCGGACGACGACGCCGATGACGACGCCGATGACGACACGGACGACGACGCCGACGACGACCTGATGGATGACGACGCGGGCGGCGACGATGACGACGACGACAGCAGCGGTTGTAGCTGCTGACGCTCGCGCCGCGAACCGAAAGACAAATCACCGGAGGCCGCCCGCATGGGCGGCCTTCGAGCGTCACGGAGCGGATTTTTGTTGAGCCCGGCTTTCGATCGTGGTAAATCCGGGTTCGTGCGAATTTCCATGTTCATTCGCGATATCCTGAAGGAGACCCCATGCCGCTCGCCCCGAAACTCTCGACACCGCTCGCGTTCCGAAACGGCGTTCCGCAGTACACGCTGGAGCATTTTGAACGGGATTTTGCCGATCGCCACCTCGTGCACGGATGCGTCGCCAAGTGGGCGAAGGAAGACCCCGAACGCACGGCCATCATCGAGTTCGACACGGGCAAGACGTACACCTACAAGCAGTTCGACGAGGCGGCGACGGCATTTGCGCTTGCGCTACTCGACCTCGGTTTTCGCAAGGGCGACTTCTTGGCGACGACCCTGCCGTTTCTCGCCGAGCACGTGTTTCTCGAATACGCGTGCTTCAAGATCGGCGTCATCCACGCGCCGCTCGACCTGCGCCTGAAAGCGCCCGAGGTGATTCGTTCGCTCGGTCTCATCAAGGCCAAGGGCTATGCGTTTCTCGGCAAGACGGCGGCGGCGGATTTCGGCGCGCTTGGGCAAGCCGTGAAAGAGAATTGCCCCTACATCGAGCACTTCATCCAGTTCTCGCCGTCCGATCAGGTCATCGCGGGCGCGAAGTCGATCTTCGATTTCGCGGCCGATGCGAAGCGGCTGGCGACGGCCGCGCTCACGGGCGCGAACCCGGATCTCGCTGCTCGCTACCGCGAAGCCGCCGCGGCCGTGAACGAATACGACGGCGCGCAGGTCATCTACACGACCGGCTCGACCGGTTTCCCCAAACCGGCGCTCCAGTCGCATCGCAACATCACGGCGCAGAACATGTGCCTGGGCGGCGGATTCGGCATGACCGAAAAGCCGCGCATGCTCGTCAACCTTCCGCCGTCGCACGTGGGCGGGCAGGCCGAGCAGATGATGACCCCGTTTTTCTGGGGCGGCGACGTGGTGCTGCTCCACATCTTCGATCCGGAAAAATCGCTGCGCGCGATTGAACAACACAAGGTGGACAGCTTCGGCCAGATCCCGGCGCTCTTCGCCATGGAGTGGCGGCTGCCGAACTACAAGGACTTCGATCTGTCGCCGCTGCGTTTCGCGCTCTACGGCGGGCAGCAGGTGTCGCGCCAGTTTCTGGAGCAGCTCGCGGCGATGTGTCCCAAGTTCGGCACCGGACTCGGGCTGACGGAGATGGCGGGCTTTTGCACCTATTCGCCCCTCGACGGCACGGTGGACGACATCCTCGCGAGCGTCGGCTTCGACATGCCGGTGACGCCCCTGTCGATCCGCAAGCCGATCCGCGAGGACGGCACGGCGGGCGACGAACTGCCCGACGGCGAGGTGGGCGAGATCTGCTTCGCGGGCCC
>JADLEX010000084.1 GCA_020845895.1 Deltaproteobacteria bacterium
GCGGCTTCGCGAACGCTACGGCGATCATCCGCTGGCGAGGGAGTTCGCGGCGAGTCCGTGACGGCTCGACTCCCTCACTCCTCGATGGTGGTCGCCATCCTCACGTCCGTCTCGCCATTCGCACGCAAATCGACGTACGCCACGCGCACGGCGCCGGTGGGAGCCAGGGCGTCAACAAAGATTCGCTGTCTCGGCGTGAACGGAGTCGGCGTTTCGCCGGCGGCACCGCCGCAAACCACGACGAACAGGTTGCCGTCGTCCGAACGCACCTCGAAATCGTGAACCGACCGGCCTGAGCGCGGAATGTGAAGGACTGAGGTCGGACCGAATTGCTTTTCGAAATACCCCTTGGCTGCCGCGACCGCGTGCGCGTGAACGTCCGGCTCTTTGGCACCTTCCTCGTCGAGGGCGATGGTGTGCCGGTCGGCGTCGGACCCAAGCGCTTTGGGGGGAAACTCGATGCCGGCTTCGCGAAAAATCTGTCTCGCATTGAACGCTTCGAAAATCAGTTCGAAGGTCGGGAAATCGACGAGCGTTCGATCCGGGACCGCCAGCCAACGCGTCAGTCTCGTCAGGGCGTCGCGCATGGCCGAAATCACGCGGAAATATTCGCGCGGGTGAAGAGACGCCGCGTCGTCATGCGTGACCGCGCGCACCATGGCTTCGCTCTTCGAATTCATGGTGGTGTAAACATGCGGGTTCACCATCACGAGGTACTGGGACAGCATGGAGATTTCCAGGTGCGGATTGTCCTCGGCCAGCGACTCGCGGATCATTCGATCGGCCTCGCGCACGCTGGAGGCCCGCTCGAGGAGATCCAGTAGTGCACGGCAAAAAGCCGGATTGGCGGGCGCCATCTTGTTCGCGCTGCGTTTCATCTGTCCGTAGCGGCCGCGGCGGTCCATCAGTTGCCGGTTCAGCGAAAATTTATAGAGGTCTTGCAGGTCCTGGGCGAGAGCAGGCGGTAGCGGCGGATCGTAGTCGAATGTCAGTTTGGCGACCGGCTGCTGCGTATCCGTGAGCCTCGCGAGAATCGGGACGATGGCCGAATCCGTCCACCGCTTCTCTCGACGCAGATGCCTCGCCACCAGCCGGAATGCCTCCGGCGTTGGATCGAGACGGCGATAGATCGCTTCCGGATCGGTCCGGAGAAAACTCACAACCTCATCACGCAGTTTCGTCACGCTGATTTCCCCTACAGTCGTGCATGATCGACACGGCGCTTCGACGTCGAGCGACGCGGTTCGGTTTCCGAACGCGCACCGGATGACGCTTCTGCTACCGGTGAAATTTCGGGGACACAATAAGAGGAGTTCCGCGGACTCTCAATGAGTCACGCCCGCCGGTGTCCGAGATGCGGTTGCACCCAATCCTCGGTTCGGCTCCAATGGAGCCATTCTTTTCGGGTGCGTCGATGCGAATGGCGTTGCGAACGACATGGCGGGCGGCATGCGTGGCGATCGTCGCGGTGGTCGGCGTCGTGCTCGCGCACGCGGGTTCGCCGCCGTCCGTCGCCGATGCGCTGGCCGGCGCGGGCGCGCGGGTGGATCGCGTCGAGCGCGTCGCGGGCGGAACGAACATCTATGTCACCTTCCCCGCGAGCTCCAGCCGCGACCTCGCGGCGCACGACACCAACGCCATCGCCGACGCCGCCGCGCGCGAGGGCCGGGCGTCGCGCGGCTTCGTGCGCATTTTCGCTCGGTTCGGCGATTCGGCCGCGTATGTTCCCATCGGTCGCGCGTTCGATGCGCCGCCGCCTCCGCCAAAAAAGCCGTTCGAAGCTCCCCGCGAAAAGTCGGGGCCGCCGGGTTACGGGCAGCCGTCGCCCGCCGGATTTCTTTCGGGCAAAAGCGTCTTTCTCTCGCCGGGCCACGGGTGGTACCTGAACGGTTCGTCCTGGCTCACGCAGCGCGGCAACACCAACGGTCTCGTCGAGGATTTTTCGAACGCCGAGGCGGTGCTGCAATTCCTCGTGCCGTATTTCCACAACGCGGGCGCGCTGGTGGTGACGATGCGCGAGCGCGACCTGAACACGAACATGTCGATCGTGGACAACGCGGACCCGTCCGTGACGCTCACGGGAACGTGGACGACCTCGACCTCCACGCCCGGCTACTACGGTTCGAACTATCTGGCGAAGGCGGTCGCGGGATCGGCCACGGCCACCGCGACATTCCCTGCGGCCATCGCCGAGGACGGGCTCTACACCGTGTCCGTCTGGTACACGGGCGGATCGAACCGCTCGACCGACGCGAGGATCACGGTGCGTCACGCGGACGGCGACAGCGTCTTCACGCACAACATGCAGCGCGACGGCTTCACGTGGCGGTATCTCGGCCGGTATTATTTTCGCGCGGATGACCCTGTCTCGCGGCGCAGCGTGGTCTTCACGAATCAGGGTTCGGACACGTCGAAGTTCGTGATCGTCGACGCGGTGCGTTTCGGCGGCGGCATGGACGAGGACGCGGGCAAGCCGCGCTGGGAGATGTCGGGGCTTTACCACGCGCCGTTCATGGGCTGCGACACGTGCGCGACGAGCACCGTGACGACCATGCCGCGCTACGCCGCGTGGGAAAACGAGAGCTGGGAGGACGGCGTCTATATTTCGTGGCACACCAACGCGCCGAACCCGGGCACGGGTACCGAGTCGTACACCTACGCGTCAGGGGGATACGACGCGCCCTTTGACGGCGTGGCGGGCTCGACGGCGCTGCGCGACCGCATCCATGCGGAGATGGTGGCCGACATTCGCGCGGGGTGGGACGCCGGCTGGACCGATCGCGGCAAGCACACTAACTGGTACGGCGAGATCAACCCGAGCTACAACGCCGAAACGCCGGGCGCGCTGTTTGAGATCGCATTCCACGACACCGCGTCCGACGCGGCGGATCTGGCGGAGCCCGAGTTTCGCAAACTCGTCGCCCGCGCGGTGTATCAGGGGGCGGTGCGTTATTTCGCCGTGCGGGACGGCGTGACGCCGAAATTTTTGCCTGAGCCGCCCGAGTCGCTCGCGGTGACATACGACGGTGCGGACATCGTGGCGAGTTGGACCGCACCACCGGCGGACGGCGGCGGTCTCGCGGGCGATGCGGCCACCGGGTATCGCTTCTACCTCGGCACGAGCGGCAAGGGTTTCGGCGACGCGTTGGTCGTCACGCAGGTTGCCGCCGCGGCCGCCCCCCCGCCGCGCGATGGCACGCTTTACTACGCCCGCGCGAGCGCGACCAACGACGGCGGTGAAAGCTTTCCGACCGAGACGCTCGCCGTTTCAACCGGCACGGGCTCGCGCGTGCTGGTCGTCAACGGATTCGACCGTATCGATTCGACCATGAACGTTCCCGAATCGTACTACGGCGGTGGCACGATCGATCGTGGTTACTTGGACCGCATGAATGCGTACGACTATGTGATCGCGCACGCCGACGCGCTCTTTGCCGCCGGGTTGGAAATCGACTCGGCGTCGAACGAAGCGGTGGCGGACGGCGACGTGGATCTGTTCGACTACCCGGCGGTGGTGTGGATCGCGGGCGAGGAGTCGTTCGGCGACGACACCTTCGATCCCGACGAGCAGCTGCTGGTCGCCGATTATCTCGACGCCGGCGGGCGGCTCTTCGTCAGCGGATCGGAGATCGGCTGGGATCTGTGGGCGCTGGGCGACAGCGCGGATCGCGAATTTTTCACGGACTATCTGCGCGCGGTTTACACCAACGACTCGTCGGGGACGGGCGCGGTGAGCGCGTCGGGCATCTTCGCGGGCATCGCGCCCTTCGCATTCGATTTCGACGACTACACCATCTACGCGGCGGATTGGCCGGACTGCGTGAAAGCGGTCGGCGGCGGATCGACCGACATGGCGTACGTGGGCGGCACGTGTTCATCGGGCGGCGGCGCGGCGGTGGTGGACGACACGGGCGTCTTCCGCATCGTGTATCTCGGGTTTCCCTTCGAGACGATCTATTCGATCACCGCGCGCCGGCAGGTCATGTCCGCCGCGATGGATTTCCTGCTCGAATCGACGACCACGAGCACGACCACAACATCGACCACGACATCGACCACGATCGCGACCACGACATCGACCACAACGTCGACTACGATCGCGACCACGACAACAACCGTCGCGACAACGACCAGCAGTACCGGCGGCTCGACGACCAGTTCGACCGCGACGACGACAAGTTCGGCCGGTTCCACGACGA
>JADLEX010000085.1 GCA_020845895.1 Deltaproteobacteria bacterium
CGACTCGTCGGACGCGAGCGATGCGGACGATGATGCGGATGACGACGTGGAAGACGACGACACCGATGACGATGCCGACGACGAGTTCGACGATGATGCGGACGACGACACGCAAACCGAGTGCGATACATGGACAGATTCGACGTCGGGACTCACGTGGATCGTCGATCCGGCAGTGACGACGCCCTATACCGGTCTCACATGGGCGGAAGCCGTTGACTTCTGCGAGTCGCTCGCATGCGACGGTTATGACGACTGGCGGCTGCCGACGATTTCGGAGCTGCGGAGCATCGTCGATGGCTGTAACGCCACGAAATACGGTGGCGAGTGCGGTGTGACGGACGAGTGCCTCGACTTCGAATGCGGGTACGGGGGCGAAGAATATCATTGCACAGGATGCGGAGATGGCGCCGGGCCGAGCAATGGTTGTTATATCAAAGACAACCTTGAAGCGACCTGCGATTCCGGCTCGATGCTCCGAACGTTCTGGTCGAATTCTCCGGTCGAGAATGATTCCGAGCTCGAGGTGTGGGACATTGAGTTCCTGAAGGGCGGGATCAAGGATGCGCGTATCACCGACGACGATTTCGCGAACGCCCGCTGCGCGCGGGGCGAGTTCGCGCCGGTCAAGGATAAATAGCGATCACGCGGTCTGAGAAATGCGCGAGCGCCGGGCGACCCGAACGTCGCCCGGCGCTTTTTTTGGCTCTGACGCCTGTCCCACGGCGCTGTCGCGCATCCGGATCTGGGTGGATTCGGGAGGGACCGAGCGGGTGCCCGGCACTCTCGCGCGCCGCCACGCCCCAAGCCATCGGTGCGCTGGTGCACGACGCGCGCTCGTCGCGCCCGTGACACCTTCGGAAACGACGGCTAGGATCGCGGCGTATGGTACCGGACATGAGGATGACAATGCGGATTCGGTCGGTGCGAGTTTTCCTGACGGTGGTGACAGTTCTCGCGATGGCCGTGGCAAGCGCCTTCGCGGCCGAGCCCGGCGCGGCGCCCGACGACCCCACGAAGCCCCACGTGCGTGCGGAGATGATTGCGGACGTGGATGCGGTCGTGCCGGGCGCGCCGCTGCGCCTCGGCGCGCGATTCGACATCGATCCCGAGTGGCACGTCTACTGGCAGAACCCCGGCGACGCGGGAATCCCCACCGAGGCGAAGTTCGTCGCACCGGAGGGGTTCACGCTCGCGCCGACGCGGTATCCCGCCCCCGAATTTTTCGGTGCGGGCACGCCGCTCGCCGGTTACGGCTACGAAAAAGAGGTCGTGCTCTTCGTGGATGCCGTCGCGCCCGCGCAGACCGCCGAGGCGAAGGTCACCTTCAAGGCCGAGACGAGCTGGCTCGTGTGCCGCCACACGTGCATTCCGGGTTCGGCCAACGTCGAACTCACGTTGCCGGTGAAGGCCGCGGCGGGCGCGTCGAAGCACGTGCCGCTGCTGCAAGCCGCCGCCGCGAGCGTGCCGGTCACGCTCGATACCCTCGCGGGATTCGACGTGAAGGGAACCCTGAGCGAAGAGCGGATCGCCGCCGACCGCGATTTTTCGGCGAAGTTCGTCGTCACCGCGCCGCCGGGGGCAACCATCGCCCCGCTCGCCGCCGCGAACCGCCCCTTCCTGATTCCCGGCCCGATGACCGGTTACGAGGTGACATCGGTCGAGCCCGACGCGAAGCCCGGCGAGGCGAAGAACGCCGTTGCCGCGACGATCATGGCGAAGACGTTCCCCGGCGAGGGCGCGGACGAACGCATCGGCGGCGTGTTCCAGTTTCGGCTGACCGACGCCGCCGGATCGCGCGACATCGCGCTCTATCACGACATGCCGCTGCCGCGCGGGACCGCCGCCGCTCCCGCGCCGAGTGCCGCGCCGGTCGCGCCCATTGCCCCCGCCGCGCCCGCGCCGCTCGCGCGCGTGGCGCTGATGCTGGCGTTCGCCCTGATCGGCGGCGTGATCCTCAACATCATGCCGTGCGTGTTGCCGGTGATCTCGATCAAGATCTTCTCGCTCGTCAAACACGCCGACTACACGCGCGCCGAGATCCGTCGCCACGGCCTCGCGTACACCGGCGGTATCGTGCTCAGTTTCGTCGTGCTCGCGACCGTGGTAGCCGCGCTCAAGTCGAGCGGCGAGGCGGTGGGATGGGGCTTCCAGTTCCAGTCGCCGCTGTTTGTCGCGTTGCTGGCCGCGTTCGTTTTCGTCTTCGCGCTTTCGATGCTCGGCGTCTTCGAGATCGTCGGACCGGGCCGAGCCGTGGAAAAGGCCGAGCGCGTCGCCGAACACGCGACGAAGAAGATCGTCAAGGCAACGCTCCACGCCGAAGCCGACACCTCGGGCGAGGGCGTGGCCGGGTCGTTCCTATCGGGCATCTTCGCCACCGTGCTCGCGACGCCGTGCACCGCGCCGTTCTTGGGCGCGGCGCTGGGGTTCGCCTTCACGCAGCCTCTGCCGTTCATCTTCGCGACCTTCGTGATGGTCGGCCTCGGCCTCGCGCTGCCGTTCCTGCTGCTCGCCTTCGTGCCCGCGTGGACGCGCTTTTTGCCGCGCCCGGGCGACTGGATGAACACCTTCAAGGCGATCATGGGCTTTTTGCTCGTCGCCACGGTGGTCTGGCTGCTCGATGTGCTGGGGCAGCAGGTCGGTCCGTCGGGGTTGACGCGGGTGATCGGCTATCTCGCGCTGCTGTCCGTCTCGGTGTGGATCTGGGGTCGCTGGGGCAATCTGATGCGGACTAATTCCGTGCGCCTGCGCGCGGCGGCCATCGCGGCGGCCATCGCCGTGGCGGGGGCGTTTCTGCTGCATTTCGAGCCGTTCGCCATGGCCGGCAGCGACGCCTTCGACGGCGACGGAATCGCGTGGCAGAAATTTTCCGAGGAGAAAGTCGACCAGCTCGTGGCATCGGGGAAACCGGTCTTCATCGACTTCACCGCCGCGTGGTGCTGGACCTGCAAGGTGAACGAAAAGGCCGTGATCGAGACCGACGAGATCCGCGCGGCGCTCGAAAAACACGGATTCGCGGCGCTCAAGGGCGACTGGACGAACAAGGACCCGGCCATCACCGCATACCTCAAGCGGCATGGCCGCGCCGGGGTGCCGATGTACGTGGTCATCTCGCCCAAATCGCCCGACGCGCCGAACGTGCTGCCCGAGGTCATCACCAAGGACATGGTACTGACAGCGCTCGCCGCGGCTGCCGGCGGCTGATCCACCAGACACTGATCGAAAGAGAATCGGGGCGGGAAAATTCCCCGCCCCGTCGAGTTTGAAGCTCGGGATCGACGCGTCAGCAGCCGCAGCAGCCTCCATCGTCGTCATCGTCATCGTCGCCGCCATCGTCGTCCATGGGCGTCGTGTCGTCGTCGCCGCCCGCGTCGTCGTCGCCCGTGTCGTCGTCAGCGTCATCGTCGGTGTCGTCGTCGGAGGGTTCGGTCACGGTGATGTATTCAACCTTCTCGACCATGCCCTCGCCCCCGAGCGTCTCGACGGTCATGGTCACGGTGTAGGTTCCCGCCGCCGCGTAGGCATGCACGGCGTCCTCGCCCGCGCCGGTTTCGGTGTCACCGAAGTCCCACGTGATCGAGGTGTAGCTGCACGCGCCGACCGGGTTGTCCGACGTAAAGGTCACGTCCACGCCGACCTCGACCTCGGTGGCATCGGCCGAGAAATCGGGAGCCGGATTCTCGCACAGCGGAAGCAGGTAGACCTCGTCCTGGTCGGTTTCGATGGTGTCGTAGTAACCGCCGATCAGGTATGCGCCCTTGCCCGGCACCACGGCGAATGCGAAGCCGTACTTGTCGATCGGCAAACGCCCCGGGTAAACCGACCAGCCCGCCTTCGTTGCGGTATCAAACACGTTGACTTCGGGCAACGCGTAGTCGTAGTTCGCATCCCCGCCGCCGAGCAGGTAGAGCTTTCCGTTGTGGGCGAAGCCGCCGCCATACTCGCGCGCGAAGGACTGCTCGCCTTCGATCGTATCCCAACTGTCATCGGCGATGTCGTAGACGAATACATCCCCCGTCGGAGCGCCGCCGTCGAAGTCGTTGTCGTATCCGCCGAAGGCGTACAGGAATCCATCCACGGCCTCGAGCTGCATCGAACCGTTCAGCCCCGACGTGGGCAGGTCGGCGAGTTCGTCCCATGAATCGGCGTCCGGGTCGTACGCAATCAGCTTCTTGTTGTCGCCATCCGCGCAGGCGATGTAGAGGAGCCCGTCCCAGACCGCGCTGTCGCCGTTGTTCGCATCGGTGAATCCCGTCGGCATGGGGGCCAGGCCCATATCCCAGCTGTCGGATCCGAAGTCGTATGCCCAGAGGGTCTCGGTGGAATTTTTGCCAGGAACGTAAAGCACGCCGTCGATCACCTCGGCCAGATGTTCGTCCGTCGGCTCCGGCAGCGAGAAATCGGCCGTATCCCAAGAATCCGCCTCGGGGTCGTAGACGAGCACATCGTCGGTCTGGTTGGCGCTGTCGATATCGATGCCGCCGATCAGGTAAACCAGGCCGTTGTGATAGACGGCGGGGGCGTACGCCATTGGATCGGGCAAAGGTTCGACGTCATAAGCGTTTGCCGAAGCACTCGTCGTGAACGTCCGTGTAGCCTTCGCCGCGCCCGATTTCTGCTCGGTGATGCTGATTTCGAAGGTGTCCGCGTCGCCAAGCTGCGCGTCGGCGGGAATGTCCACCTCCACTTCCACGTCGAAATAGCCGCCGGCGGGCACGGTGATCTCGTCGTCCGACAGGTCGGCACCCCAGTCGCCCGCCGTGACCGCCACGTCATAGGTCGCGCTCGTCGCGGTTACGCCGCCGAATTCCGCCACGCGGAGGACGTGCGTGAACGTCCTGCCCGCCGTGCCGGCGCTTTGCTCGAGGTTCACCGACGTCACGCCCAGGTCCCCGCTCGCCGTGAACAGCACCGCGTCGCCCTCGTTCACCCACAGGCGGTTGTAGTCCGACGGCGTCAGCCACGATTCGCCCGCCGTGGATTCGATTCCCACGAGGCCGGGGTAGGGACTGATGTCCATGTTGTCCCACTGGGTCAGGATGTCGTTGCTGGTTTCGTACAGGATGACCTGCGCGTCCATGAGGTTTTCTTCGATGTCGTAGCTCTGCCACAGGTTCGTGAACTGGACGACCAGCATCCGGTTGGGCGCGGAGCCCACGGTCTTGTACTCGATCAGACCGTTCGTCGGCGCGCCGGCATAGACGGCCCTGTCGCCGGCGAAGACCGCGATCCAATCGTAGTAGTCCGCCGTCTGGAAGTCGTTGTACGTGACGTGTCCGGACGTCGTGGCGTCGAACGTGATGTAGCCGTTCGTCGAAACATAGAACTCCGTGAAGTCCTGTCCGTAAAACGAAAACGTGAATCCGATCGGAAATGGTCCGTACTCTTCGTCGTCCTGGTTCGCGAGCGTGTCCGTGGCCCCGCTCATGCTCTGCCAGTCGAATGTCGCCTCGTCGTCGGCCCGATAGCCGCCGCCGTCCGGGCCCCAGACCGTCGCGCCCGCGGGCGACGCAGCCAGCGCCGCGATCGCAAGGAGCGCGGCAAAAACCAAACCTCGCCACTTCATGGTGTGCCTCCGCAATTGAGTTGTCGAATCGAGCGTGATTCTCGCATTTCGTGTGTCAGATGTCCAATATTTTCTTCGAAGATGCACTATTAACGTTCAGTTAATTTGTTCATGCCCACGAAATCTCGACGGAAATTTCTTGTTGACGCGTGGCGGCCTCGGGACTAACTTCCCACTCCTGCGTCCCTCGAAACCTGCCGTGGCGGTCACGCAGGGCGGGACGGAACGGGAGTTGGAAATGTGGTTTCGCATGCCGTTGGCGTGGTGTGTCGCGGTTCTGTTCCTGGTTTCGGGGTCGGTGGGTTGCGGCGGCGACGATGACGACGACTCCGCCGATGACGACGCGGCGGACGACGATGCCGCGGATGACGACGCAGGTGATGACGATGCCGATGACGATGCCGCCGACGACGACACGGGCGATGACGATGCGGGCGTCGATATCGAGAATCTCGACGTGGGGACCTGTTCCCCGGAAAAGGCGCCCCCCGATCCGACGGTCGATCCTTTCGACATCGTGGAGATCGACTGGGAAGGCGGCGTGCTGACCGTGCACCGCTTCGGGGCCATCGTGAACTGCGGCATGGGAAGTCCCGAAAACGAGGACTGGGAAGTGACGGTCGAGGTCGACATCGACGGCCAGAACCTGACCGTGAACGAGGACTACGGCGGCATGCTGGCCGACTGCGTGTGTGCGGTGGACTTGAGCTACGACATCGTGGGCATTCCCCCGGGCGAATACGCATTCACGCATGAGGGCATCACCGAAAGCGGCGCAAAGGCCGGTCTCGGCGGCAACATCGCGGCGCTCGACCTGACGCTCGACGACGGCGAGGACTGGCAGTGGGGAGTGCCGCTGGTCGACACGATCACGGGCAATCAGCTTCAAGGTCCAATCCCAACCGGAGATTCGTTCACGTTCACCGTATCCCCGTGCTTTTTGGAGGACAAAACCTCGGTGCAGGTGAGCCACCGCGTGGGCTGGACCGAGGCGAGCGAAGACGGCGTGTGGATGATCGTCCATGACCGCCGCGACCTCGACACCCCGGGCGACCGCGGTGACGTGTGCATCCTTTTCGACTACACGATCGACGAGGGCCTCGACGCGGGCGAATACACGTTCTTCGCGCCGTCATTCGACTTCCGCGAATCGGACGAATTCTACCTCTATGAGCGCTCGAATCCGGTCGTGGTGGAGTAAGCGGGGTTATTGGTTTTTGGATTCCGGTTTTTGGTCCGGAGTCCGTGGCCTAAACCTCAAGCCTCAAGCCGCAGGCGCCAAGCCCTTCACCACTTGAGCACGCCGCTGTCGGAGATCGGCAGCGTCATGTCGCCGATGGGCGTGTCGATCGTCACCTCGCCCTTGAGCGTGTAGTTCACGCGACGATTGAGGGCGGCGGCGAGTCCGGCCGCGGCCAGGTCCGACGGTGTGATGCGCGCGGGCAGGTCGACGCGCGTCTTGCTCTTGGCTTTGATCTCGAAGTCCTTCCTGACCTTCTCCTCGATGACCTTCACGCCTTCGGCGAAGACCGTGTAACGGACCTCGGTGACCTTCGCGCCCACGGAATTGGGATTGTCGATCTCGACCGTGAACGTCGTCTTGATCCGCTCCACGGACGCGCTGTCGATCCGCGCGTCCACGAGGCGGGTCTGCGGCTCCTGAAACGACGCCGAGCATGCCGCCAGCAACGCCAACATCGCCGAAACCATCACCGATCGCCAACGTGGATTGAGCATGCGCGCATCCTGACCTAAGATCGGCGTGGGTTCAATCCGCTCACGCTCATGCGCAACGACAACACGGCGAACATCAGCCGCCCCATGGCGGCGCTGGGTTGGTATCACCGGCAGGTCCGGGCCATGCGGCCTTGGCGCGTGTGCCTCATTGCGTTCGCGCTGCTCTTGATCCTCGATGTGCGCGTTCGCCGAATCGAATCCGTCCCCGACCTCGTGTATCGCAACGAGACCCGCCACCAAGCGGCGACGCCGTACATGCTCGCGCGCATGCGCTCGGGCACGCCGTCCATCGCGTTTCTGGGCGATTCGGTCATGCAGGGGCTCGTGACGACGCCGCCCAATCGGACGGCCGCGGTGCTGATCCAAAACCAGCTTCGGGCGAACGGATTCGACGTGACGGGTTTCAACCTTTCGTCGATGGGCGCGCAGATGGGCGACCACTACGCCGTGGGCGTGGGCGCCATGCGCAACGGCGCGGACGCGCTCGTGGTGTCGATCCACTACAAACTCTTCAGTTCGCACCCGATGTTCGCCAATCCGCTGCGTTATAAGCAGACGGCGTTTTATCTGCGCGACGAACCGGATCTCGGACCGGCGCTGGCGAAGCTCGGCGTCTCGCCGAAGGAATGGCTGGCGATCCGCGTGCGCGGCAATCTCGCCAACGTCTGGGGGCTCTACCGTTATCGCGGTCTGCTCTCCCAGGTTGTCACCGGGTCGTACGACAACCCGCTCGTGCAGATCGAGGACCGCTGGGCGAAGCAACTCGGCGTCGTGATCGAGTCCGATCCCGGGCGCAACATCCTGCGCGCGCTCGAAGCCCGCGACCGCGACCGCGAAAACCTGTGGATGGACATGTTGAAAGCCCATCACGACGCCGAGCGCGAGGTCTTCGGCCAGATGGCGATCAACCGGTACAACGACCACCTGGCGATGCTCGTGCGTCTCGCGAAGAGAGCGAAGAAGAATCGCGTGCCGATGCTCATGTACTACACGCCGCAGAACCGGCGGCTGATCGACCGCGAGAATTACTTCAACTGGGAAAATTTCGCGTACTTTCAGCGCAAGCTGGCCGAGGCGGTCGAGGGGACGGATATCCGCGTCGCCGACATGACCGATGCGGTTCCGGCGGAGCACTTCACCGATTCCGACCACATCACGCGCCGCGGCCACGAGATCCTGGCGGCGGAGATGTACCCGCACATCGAAGCGATGTGGAAAGAGGCGTCGGACCGATGAACGTCTTCTCGACGAATTTCATCATCGCGGTCTTTGCGCTGCTCGTCGCGTACCGGTTCGCTCCCTCGCGCCTGCGCGGCGCGCTCGTGTGCGTCGCGTCGGTGTTTTTCGTGCTCACGCAGTCCGGCCCGGTCGCGTTCGCGGGGCTCGCGTATGCCGTCGTCACGCTGGTCACCGTTGCGGCGGGCTGGTGGCTCGGAGGACGGCTCGCGAAGCGCCAAGGGGCAGACGCCAACGCGTTTCTCGCGGTCTCGGTGATCGTTGTGATCCTGCCGCTCGTCGCGTTCAAGATCGTCGGCGCGTTTTTTCCGCAGTCGATCGTGAAGATGCTCGCGGCCACGGGCGAGGGGCAGCGCCTCGCCTATCTCGCGCCGCTCGGAATCAGCTACCTCACCTTCCGCGTGCTGGCGTACCTGGCCGAGATCCGCAAGGGCGCGCTCGCCCCCGCCCGGTGGTGGGAGTTCGTCGCGTACGTGCTCTTCTGGCCGACCATGAGCGCCGGACCCATCGAGCGCCCCGCGCCGTTTCTGACGCAGCACCGCAACTCTCCGAGCCCGACCACCGAGGACCGCGCCGTGGGTCTCGCGCGCATCGCGACGGGGTGCGTAAAAACGCTCGTCATCGGCGCACTGTTCGGCCGTCTCGCCGGGCCGCTGACGGGACTCGAGACGCAGTACGGCGCGATCACCTTCCCCAATCTCTCGACGTGGCACGCGTGGTGCTGCGTGTGGGCGTACTCGCTGCACCTGTATCTCGATTTCTCGGGCGCGAGCGACATCGCGATCGGCCTCGCGCGGCTGTTCGGCTATCGCATCATGGAAAACTTCCGCTGGCCGATCCTCGCGACGAACATCGCCGACTTCTGGCGCCGCTGGCACATTTCGCTCACCAGCCTCGTCACCGACTACGTTTACATCCCCATGGGCGGCAATCGACTCGGCGCGAAGCTCGCCGCGCGCAACACGCTACTCGCCATGGTGCTCGTCGGCCTGTGGCACGGACTCAACTTCCATTTCGTGGTGTGGGGGCTTTACCACGGCGTATTGCTGGTGGCGTATCGCCAGTGGCGCAAGGTCTGGCGCGAGCGGCTGCGCGTTCCCGATCACGCGTTCGTGCGCGTCGCCGGCGTCCTGCTGACGTTCAACCTTGTCGCGCTGGGATGGGCGTTTTTCTTCCTGCCGACCGACGCCGCGATCGACGTGTGGCTCAAGCTGTTCGGGCTGGAAGAGCCGGGTCTGCGCCTGACGGACTACCTGCCGATTCTTCCGTGACGATCCTTCGCGGTCGGTTTATGGCGTGACGAAATCGGCCGTGGGCGACGCGTCGTCGTCCTCGCCGCGCAGCACCCGCGTCGCCTCGTAGTAGGTGTGCACGATCTCGGGCAGGATTTCCCGGGCGTTCTGGTGGATCGCCTCGGACCACGCGGTGGTGGGGTCGAGTTCCATCTGGCGGCGCGTGGCGTGCTCGGCCAGGTGATAGGCGAGCGCCGTGATCTGCGCCGCCGTATTCTGCTCAACGGAAAAACTCATTGCGCCACCTCCTCATCGGTCATTTCGAAGCCCGGAACATAACATCGTCCGGCGCCGCGCACAAATCAGAAAAATCCGATTCGCGCGCGGCTGCCCGACAGAAAGTGCGCGGCGAACAGCCACGCCATGCGCGGCAGGGGTAGCGGCGCGGACTGGAAGACGCTCACCCCCATCAATTTCAGGAGGCGACCGATGGTCTCATTGAGGTTGTTGTGCCCCGACGAAAAGCGGACGCTGCGCCGACCGAGCCGGCGCACCAGCCGGTCGTGCACCTCGTCATGGGCGCAGGGACCGACCACCAGCGCCGGACCCTCGCAGGCCTCCACCTCGGCGGGATCGTGCCCCTTGCCCATGAAGACGTGGAACCGCCCGCCGCCGCCGTAGTTCGCGGCGATCACCTGAATCGAGCACACGGGATTCGACCAGCAGCCCTCGACGCAGCACCGATCGCGGCCCTTGTGCACGGTGATGCCGCGCGGGAACTCGGGCAACAGTTCGTCCGTGAAAGGCGTCTTCGGCCCTTCGATCGCGTCGTGATGAACGACCGGCGGATCCAGCAGATCGGGCGACGCCGCGCACCGCGCGATGTGCGGGATGGCCGCGGGGTCGAGCCCGAGAAAACGCGTGCAGGCGGCATCCACCGCGACGGCGTTTCGGCCGCCGACGAGTACGCCCGCGTTCCACAGCGTCCGCCCCTCGAACCCCCGCAGCGGAAAATGCCCGTGGTTCGTCGCGACCAGCCCCTCGACGAGGCACAGATCCGGCACGAAGACGCGGTTCACCTCGGCGATGCTCTGATGCAAAAAGTCGTTGTGCAGCGCGCTGCGGCACGCGGGGTCCACGAACGCCCACTGGTTCTTCAGGCAGAACGTCACCGTGCTCATCGAGTGCGTCTTCATCTTGGCGAGGTCGATGTAGAAGACGCCGTTCCGGTTTTCGACGAGCCGTTGGTGCGCGAATCGCGGCACGCGAATGCGTCCGGCGCTCCCCATCTCGATCTCGACCGACGGTCCCTCGTCGAGATACACGCACCGCCCGCCCGCGTTTTCGACCGCCCGCGCGATGCCGGTGGCGGCGAAGACGAGCCGCGTGAAGCTGCCGTTGGTGCACGACTCCATCACCGTCACGCGCGCCGCGCCGTCCTCGCGCAGCACCGCGACCAGCGCGCCGATCATCGCGGGATCGACATAGACGTGCGGCTCGAAGTTCACCGCGTTCGGTTTGACGAGCACCTCGCGCGCCGACGCCCACGGTGTCGCGTCGCCGTAAACGGCACGCAGCAAACGGCGGCAATCGGCCCTCAGGTCGCTCCCGGCTTTGATGAAATGGACGGCCTCCCGCCCGGACATCACGTGCGTCGGGAACATCACGCGGCCTTGTCCGGCGTCAGCCAAATCGGTTTGAGAAGCCGGTGGCCCGGCATGCCGGGACGCACCCAGCCGAACCACACGATCGCAAGGCCGACCGGCAGCCCGATGAAATACGCGAGCGCGTGCGCGCCGATCGAAGCGGGGCCGTGCAAAATGCGCGTGACGTGGTCGGGGACGCCGAGTGCGTACGCGACGCCGCGCGTGGCGAGGGCGCAAACACCTGCCGCCGCGAAGCCGACGCCGAACACACCGAAGAGGTAACTCGCCAGCGTCGCGCCGCGCCCCGGTTCCGCGACCCCGGCGAGCCGCGCGCCCTCTCGATGCCAGCGGTCGAACAGCACCGCGAACGGCGGCAGCAGCCACAGCCCATCGATGTAGAGCGTGATCGCCACGCTGCTCGTCAGAAACGCCGCGATCGCCGGAATCACGCTCGCCGCCGTGCCCACCCCCGCCGTCCACGCGGGGCTTCCCGGCAGCATGTCGCGGTCGTAGAGAAAGCGGTCGTAACCGAGCCCGTCCCAACCGTAAAGCAAAATGAAAAACATCCCGAAATAGCCGAAAATCCAGTTGAGCTGCGCCGCGTAATAACGCCCGCGCGCCATCAGCCGATGCCCGATCCAAAAACCGAGCAGGCCCTGCGTGACGTTGGTGATGCCGAAGGCGAGGGTTAGCCAGGCGGGGATGTGCGCAAAGTCGCGTGCGACCTGCATCGTCTCCCAACTCGGATGGCGGATGAGCAGCAGCAGGCCGGTCGGCGCCCACGAGAGCGCGAGAAACAGAATCGTGCTCGCGTGGTAGCGCGTCTCGTAGGGCTTGTCCGCCTTGGCGAGCTGCCGGCCCGCCGCGACCGCGAGGCTCGCGCCCCAGCCGTATCCCCAAAACACATCCACCTGGACCATGACACCCTCCTCGCGCTACTCCAGCGGCGCGGGGCTGAAGGCCGACGTCACCGCCGCGCCCAGTCTGTTGTATCGGTCGCCGAGCACATAAATAGCCGGGTAGACGAGCCACCGCCGCCCGCGAAGACACGCCGCGACGATCCGCCTCGCCAGCACCACGGGATCGCCCGTGGGGATGAGCCGCGCGCCGCGCGTGTCGCGGACCTGCGACCGGGCTCGCTGTTCGAGCGCCGTGCGGACGGGCCCCGGGAACACCGTCACCACGTGCACCCCGTGCGGCGCGAGATCGAGCGCGGCGTTTTCCGACGCCAGAGCGAGTCCGGCCTTCGCCGCGCCGTAAAACGCGCACCCCCTCATCGGCACCCGTCCGGCCATACTGCTGACATTCACCACGCACCCCGCCCTGCGCGCGGCCATCGCGGGGGCCGCGAGGTGCATCAGGCGCATCGGCGCGATCAGGTCGACGCGCAGCAGCCGCTCGCCGAGATCCCACGGCGTCGACCGAAAGTCCCGCAACTCCATGAAGCCGGCGCAGTTGACGAGCACATCCGGATCGCCGTCCTCGCGCACGAGTTCGGCCCAGCGCTCGGCGAGCGTTTCGTAAGCGGCGAGATCCCATTCGCGCGCGCGCACCGGGCCGGACACGCCGAAACTCCAGCGCGGTCGCGCCGCCGATTGAGCCCGACGCGCCGGTGACCACGATATGGCGAAACGCGGCGGCGCCAAGCCGAGTCATGGCAAGCTCCCGGGCCGGGGAAGGAATTCGCAATCGAGGTTCGATTTTAAGTTGCCGCGCGGGCCCGCGCAATGAGGAGCCAACCTCCTTGCCAAGCTGGCCGCGAGTCGGCTTTTTGCGCGTATTTGACGTACTTATTGCATTTATTCGCCATTGACATGACGCCGATTTGGCACCATTATTGAGCCTGATGGGTCGGACGCGCGGACCGTCAAGGAGGTGAGCCATGAGTGAAGACCGAAACACCAAGAAGGAAGAACGACGTATCAGTCTGACTTTGTCGGGCGAAGCCTATGAAACGGTCCACTCGCTGGCGAGCCGGAGGTCCAAGACCGTGGCCGGCGTCATCCGCGATGCAATCGCCCTCGAAAACTGGGCTCGCGACACCATCGAAAAAGGCGACAAAATCCTGGTTGAACGTGACGGAAAGCTTCATGAAGTGCTGATTCGCTAAGAGGACGAAGCAGATGCCGAACGAGGAAAACGCGCCTGTCAGTGAGGTTGAAGTTTCGGATACAAGAGCTTCAGCGCCCGCTGAATCGAAATCAGACTACCCTTACGACGACAAAGGCCGTTCGTTCATCACGAAGGCGCTGCTTCTTCTTCTGTTCCTGACGGTTGCCATGGCCGGAGCTTCGGTTTGCTGCGGTTGCTGGCCGACGATGAAGGAGCTGCTTGAGGTTCTTCTTCCTGTCGAAACCGCTCTCCTCGGCTCGGCGGTCGGATACTACTTCGGAACCACCAGACGCTGATCCTACCGACGCGCAGCCCTCCCGCAAGTTGGCCGCGACCGGTCATTTCAGGTAGAACGTCGTCCGAAGCGCGGAGATCAATCTTCTCCGGTTACATTTCTCGCGAGGTCCCATGACCGCTCCCCAGAACACGCGCCGATCGACCAAGGGTCAGGCGCGCCGGGAACAGATTCCGGAAAAAGCGGCGCGCGAGTTTGCCGCGCGGGGTCTACTGAATCTCTTGCGCCATGATTGCGTTCAGGCAAACACGTCCACGTTGGCGCCGACATCGGGCGGGGCCGGCGGCGCGGCGGCCTCGATCAGCTTGATGGCGGCTTCGCCCTGGAGTTCGGCCATGTCGAGTGTCTTTTTCGCGACGGCGACCTGCGCTTCGCTGCGAAAGCGAGCCGCAGCCGGTTGAGACGTGATGATGGACAGGTCGGTCACGCGGGAACCCTCTTCAATCGCTTATCGGTTCAATCGGCGAGAAGGATGAGGGTGGCTGGTTGTTGGTTGTTGGTTTTTGGAAAGGCACGCACAGCCCCGCCGTGGCGGGGCTGTGCCACATGACGGATTCCGCTTCAAGCTTCCAGCCACTACAACAGATTCGCCGCCAGTTCCGCAAGCCCCGAGCGCTCGCCCTTGACCAGCGTGACGTGACCCGCGATCGACTCGTTCTTCAGGCGCTCCACCACGTAGGTCAGGCCGTTGGACGACGCGTCGAGGTAAGGATTGTCGATCTGATACGGGTCGCCGGTGATGACGATCTTGCTGCCCTCGCCGATGCGCGTGATGACCGTCTTCATCTCGTGCGGCGTCAGGTTCTGCGCCTCGTCGATGAGCATGAACTGGTTGGGGATCGAGCGCCCGCGGATGTACGTGAGGGCCTCGAGTTCCAGCGTGCCGTTGTCGATCAGCTCGCGCAGGCGCGTGATGTGCGCCGCCTTGTCTTTTTGGCTTGAGAGCAGAAGGGCGAGGTTGTCGAAGATCGGCTGCATCCACGGGTGGAGTTTGGCCTCCAGGTCGCCGGGCAGATAGCCGAGTTCGCGCCCCATGGGATAGATCGGCCGCGAGACGAGCAGGCGCTGATAGGTTTCTTCCACCAGCACCTTTTGCAGGCCCGCTGCGATGGCGAGCATCGTCTTGCCCGTGCCGGCCTTGCCGACGAGCGTGACGAGCCGGACTTTTTCGTCGAGCAGCAGGTCGAGGGCGAATCGCTGCTCGCGGTTGCGCGGCGAGATGCCGAAATACGCGCCGCGCTGCTTGGGAATCAGGTGGATCTTGCCGTTGTCGCCGTTGCGGCACAGCGCCGTGTGCTGCGGGTTGCCGCGATCGACGAGCGTGATGAAGGTGTTGGGGTAGAGCGGCGCGTCGATCGCCGGGCGCGCGACGTGGCCCTGCTCGTACACCTTCTCGACCGTGGCGTGATCGACCGTGACCTCCAGCGCGCCGCCGTACAGCTCCTCGAAGTTGACCTTCGAGTTCTCGAAGTCCTGCGCCTCCAGGTTCAGCGCGTCGGCCTTGATGCGAAGGTTCGTGTCCTTGGTGATGAGGATCGTGCGTGAGCCGGGGTGGTCGTCGCGGACCTTGAGCGCCGTCTCGAGGATGCGGTGATCCATCTTGTCGGTCGTGAAGATCTCGTGGACGCCGTCGTGCTGGTGCGCGCTCGTTTCGATCGTGAGCGTGCCGCCGCCGTCGAGCTTGACGCCGAGCGAGAGCTTGCCGCGCTCGCGCAGCCGATCGAGCAGGCGGCTCACCATGCGCGCGTTGCGGCCGATCTCGGACTGCTCGCGCTTGAATTTGTCGATCTCCTCGATCACGGTGATCGGGACGATGATGTGGTTGTCCTCGAACAGGTAGATCGCGTTCGGGTTGTGCAGCAGCACGTTGGTGTCGAGGATGAAGTACTTGACCTTGGCCGCGGCGGCTTTCGCCGATGGTGCGCGTGGTGTCATGGAAGGGCGTGTCGCTCCGGTCGGGTGATGGCGGTACCGGCACACTACATCTAGACGTAAAGGGAACCCTACACGCAACGGGCGGTGGAAGCAAGGCGGCCCTCACCCCCGTCCCCTCTCCCGTCATGACGGGAGAGGGGTGCCGAGCGTAGCGAGGCGGGGTGAGGGTTCACGCCTCACGCCCCACGCCTCACGCCTGGGCGGCCATCTTCCGGTAACGCTCCATCAGCCAGAGCTCGGGCATGAAGCGGAAGTTGGTGCGTTCGGCGCGCCAGCGCACGACGGAGCCGTAGAACTTCGTGCCCCACGAGAGGGTCTTCGAATTCGCGAAGTACTCGGGCATGGTGCGTCCGTCGAGGAAGTAGGTCGAGAGGCTGATGCGCTCGAGCACCTTGCGGACCTTGGGGTCGATCCACGGCAGATCGCACTGGTGAAAATCGACGTCGGACCAGCCTTCGAGCGTATCCGGCGCGTTCCACCCGCCCTTGACCGCGTCGTCGAAAAGCGGCGTGCCGGGGTAGGGCGCATACAGGTGCATCGGCGTCGTGCGCGCGTAGGGATTGTCGCGCACGAGGTTGGTCATGAGACGCAGCGTGTCCTTGATCGTCTCCCACGTCTCGCCGGGAAACCCCGCCATAAACGTGAACTTGGTGGCGATCTTCGCGCGGCCGAGCTTTTCGCTCGCGGTGTAGATGTCGTCCACCTTCAGGTCCTTGAGCAGCAGCGACAGGCCCATGTCGGTGCCCGACTCCGCGCCCACGGTCATCTCCTGAAATCCGTTGTCGTACAGGTCGCGCAGCAGCTCGTCGCTGTAGCCGTTCGAGATGTAATCGGCCCGGCACTCGCCGCGCACCACGACCTTGATGCCGCGCGCGCGGAACCCCTGTGCGATCTGCTCCACGCGCTTTTTGCTGACGTAGAAGTTGTCGTCCTTGATGAGGATCGCGTTGATGCCGTACCGACGCACGATGTACTCGACGTGATCGACGACGGCCTCGGGCGGCTGGGCGCGCCAGCGCCGGCTCGCATATGCGACGTTGTAGCAAAACGAGCAGCGGCTCGGGCAGCCGCGGCTGGTGACGATGGCGAGGTCGCGCTCGCCCAGGGTCTGCGTGGTGAAGTAGTCGTCGACGTTGACGAGGTCGTAGTCGGGCACGAGGGCTTCGCCGAGGTCGATGAAGGGCAGCTTCGGCCCGTGCACCGGCGCGCCGTGCGCGTCGAGGTAGGTGACGCCGGGGATCGGCGCGGTGGGTTTGGCCTCGTGATCGAGCGCGTTCATCAGCTCGACCAGCGCGCTCTCGCCCTCGCCCCACACGACGTAATCGACGAGCGGGTGCTCGGCGGTCTGGATGGGCATGAGCGCGGGGTGGATGCCGCCCCACACGATCGGCACGCCGGGCGCGAGCTTTCGCACCATCGCCGATGCGACAAGCCCTCCGCGGATCTGCAAGCCCGTCATCGCCGAGATGCCCACCGCGCGCACGTCGCCGCCGGCGAGGTGCGTGCGCAGCGTGTTCTCCCAGTGCGTGTCGATGCGCATGTCGATGACGACGGGGGTGAAACCCGCCCGGCGCAGGGGCCTGCCCAGCAGCATGACGGACAACGGCAGGAGGATCGTGACGTTTTTCACGTCCCAGCCGGTCTTGGGATACAGCAGCACCACTTTCTTCATGAAATCAGTGTGTTCTTGGCGGCCGAAAAGGTCAATGCGAAACACGGTTCGCGGCGGGCTCGGACACGGAAAATCGCCCGTTTTGTGGGCGATTTGGCGAAGCGCCGGCGAGATGGGGCACGAGGAGCGCCCGGAAGGCGCGCGGCGGCGTTTTGGCATCGGGGCGCGATTGTGCTAAAAGACCGGCGAAATGCGTGGAACGCAGTTTTGGAATGTGCATTCGTGACTGAACGATCGGGGCTATGACACAGGGACCTCCGCGCGGGCATGGCGCCCGCACCCGCGAACGAAGCCGAAAATCGCAGCCGTCCGAGTTCGAGAAACTCGGTCTGCCCGAACCCGTGATGGCGGGCATTCGCGACGCGAACTTCGTCGAGATGACGAAGATCCAGCGCGAGGCGCTGCCGATTGTCCTGACGGGCCGCGATCTGATCGGCCAGGCGCAGACCGGCACCGGCAAGACGGCGACGTTCCTGCTCGCCATGTTCACGCGCATGCTGGCCGCGCCCCGCGCCGAGGACGCCAAGTCGCCGCGCGCACTGGTGCTCGCGCCGACGCGCGAACTCGCGATCCAGATCTACAAGGAAGGCCTGCTGCTCGGCCCGCACACGGGGCTGCGGCTTGGGCTCTTCTACGGCGGACAGGATTACCGCAAACAGGAAAAGACGCTGGACCAGGGCGTGGATATCGCCGTGGGCACGCCCGGGCGCGTGCTCGACTTCATCCGGCGCGGCCGCCTGAAAACCGACGCGATCGAATTTCTCGTCATCGACGAGGCCGACCGCCTGCTTGACATGGGCTTCTACGACGAGCTCAAGAACATTCTCGGCCGCCTGCCGCCGGCGCGCGCGCGCCAGTCGTTCCTGTTTTCGGCCACCATCGACAGCCGTTCGCGGCAGATCGCCTCGACCTTCATGAACCGGCCCGAGCGCGTCGAGATCGAGCCCGAGCACCTGACGGCCGAGGGCATCAACGAAAAGCTCTTTCACGTCGAGCGCGAGCAAAAGCTGCCGCTGCTGCTGGGCATTCTCGCACGCGAAGAGATTGGGAAGGGGCTCATCTTCGCCAACACGAAGATCGTCGCCGGATTCGTTGCCGAAAAACTCCGGCGCAACGGCTACGACGCGGCGCTGCTGACGGCGGATCTGTCGCAGGGCGCGCGCATGCGCGTGCTGGAGGAATTCCGCACGGGCAAGGTGAAGATTCTCGTCGCGTCCGACGTGGCGAGCCGCGGCCTGCACATCGATGACGTCACGCACATCATCAATTACGACGTGCCGCAGGACCCCGAGGACTACGTGCATCGCATCGGGCGCACGGCGCGCGCGGGCAAGACCGGAACGGCGTACACGCTCGCGTGCGACGAATACGTCTTCAACCTGCCCGCGATCGAGACGTATCTGAAGCGCGGCATCCCGTTCGAATACACCGAGGAATCGGATTTCGGCGAGGATCGCGCCGCGGATTTCAGCATGGGCGAGCACCGACGCAAGTCGCGGCAGTTGCGCCCGGGCACGGATCGCGGCGGACGCCCGCCCCGGCGAGGCGGCCCGCGCGCGGGCTCGCACGGCGGATCGCGCGGCGGGTCGGGGGGATCGCGCGGTGGATCACGCGGAGGTTCCGGGGGGTCGCGACGCGGCGGGCGCTAGGTCCATCGCTTAAGAAAACGAAACGCCCGCCGATCGGTTCGGTGGGCGTTTCTCGCGAAACAGGAAGTCGATTCAGAGCAAAGAGATACGGTTCCCGCTCAGTTCAAGGCGTGCAGGCCACGCTCGTCCTTGATGATGATCTTGCGTTCGTTGATGTCGATATATCCCTCGCGGCGGAAGTCGCCGAGGGTGAGGCTGACGGTTTCGCGGCTGGAGCCGATGAGGTTCGCCAGATCCTGGTGCGTGATCTTGATGCGCAGAAGCTTTCCGCGGCTGTCCTTGATGCCGTAGTCCTCGCCGAGCCGCAGAAGCAGGTTGGCGAGGCGCTCGCGCACGCCCTTGTACAGGAAGTTTTCCATGGCCTTTTCGGCCTCGCGGCGGCGTTCGCCCACGACCTTGGCGAGTCGGTAGGTGATCGCCGGACGGCGCTTGATGAGCTGCAGCAGATCGGCCTTCTTGAAGAGCACGACGTTGGTGTCGTCGAGAGCTTCGGCGAAGGAATCGCGCGGGCCGTCCTCGAGGAACGCCATTTCGCCGAAGATGTCTCCCGGCTTGAGCATGTTCAGGATGATCTCGCGGCCGTCCTCGGTGATCTTGCAGATCTTGACCCGGCCGGATTTCAGGACGTAGATCGAATCGGACAGATCGCCGGGGCGATAAGCCACTTGGCGCTTCTTGATGAACAGGCTCTGTGCAACGCGATCGAGCTCGCCGGGATCGCTGTCGAACAGGCCCTTGAACAGCGGGTTATTGTGCACAAATTCCTGGTTCGTTCTCATCCGGGTGCCTCCTCTCGGCGCTCGGCCCTGTCTGCGCGGGCTGGTGCGAATCCGAAGGTCACCATACTCCTTTCAATCGCGTAGGCTACATGACGGGAATCATAGATCCCGCTTGATCTCACAAATTCGCCGCGAAGTGCCCGAATCGGCGGCGAAATGCGATTTCGGGCGGGTTTGGGGCGCGGCGGCTGACCGGGAGTCGGCGTCTAGGCCGTTCGCCGACCTTGACACTCCGGCAAGCCACGGCTTAAGATTTTTTCGGCTCATAATTCGCGTATTTATCGACAACCTCTCCACCATCGGTGCCCGGCATGTCGACCGAACCGTCCCGCGAATCCTACGTCAAGGGCACGCTCGCCCAGTTGCCGCTTCCCAAGGCTCTGCTCTACGTCCATCAGGCCGAAAAGACGGGCATTCTGGCGGTGACGCGGGGACCGAAGAAGGTCCATATCCACTTCGACAGGGGCCATCTCGTCCACGTGACCAGCAGTTATTTCCCCGGGCTCGCCCTCGGCGAGTACCTGGTCAAGGAAGGCCGCATCACGCAGGACGTCGCGGACGAGTCGTTCGAAAACACGCGCACGGGACGTACGAAGCAGGGCATGTACCTGGTCGAGCACGGTCACCTGTCTCCGCACGAACTCTACGAAGCCCTGAACACGCACGTGCTGGTGAAGCTGCAGCGCCTGTTCGAGTGGCCCGACGGCGATATTTTTTTCAAGCAGGGCGAGATCGTCGAAGCCGAGCACCGCATCCTCAAGACCTCGGTGACGAATCTGGTTTTTACGGGCATCCGCGACTTTTTCCCCATGACCACGCTGCCGCGCGAGTTCAAGGGGCGCAAGGAAATGGTCATGCACCGCCGCCCCGATTGCCGAATCCGCGTCGAGGATATGGCGTTCGGACCGATGGGCTCGCGCGTGTACAACGTCGTGAACGGCCAGCGCACGCTCCGTCAAGTCATCGCCGGGTCCAAGATGCCCAAGGGCCAAGCGTACAAGATCCTGTACGCCCTGTTTCTGATGGGTTTCATCGGATTCCCCGAGAGCCTGCACGAATCCCGGCGACGCGCCGAAAGCTCCAAGACGGCGAAACCCGCGGCCGAACCCGGGCGCGAGGGCTACGAGATTTCGATCGACGAGGATCTCATCGCGCAAGCCCTCGAGAGCGTCGATCGCATCAAGGAGACGGTGAAGCGCCGCGAGGATCCAACGGGCTGGGTGGACATTCCCATCGCGTCCGCTCCGGCGGCGGGACGTGCGCAAGCCGAGCCCGTCCATCCGATTGCGCCCGAACCCGCGGACGACCTCGATCTTTCGCTGGGCGACGACTCGCTCGACACAACGGATTTCGATGCGGACCTGGGCGATGCGGAACCGCTAGACGCCGCGGATCAGGGCTTCTCGTGGGACGACGACAGCCCCGGTTTCGGCGACGATCAGTCGCCGGCGGGGTTCGGCGACGCCGACATCACGTCGTACATGGAGACCGGCGACGATCTTTCGAGTTACACGTCGGCGGACGATCTCGTGAAGCAGGCGGTGTATTTCATCGAGGAAGGCCGTTTCGACGAGGCCGAGCGCTATCTGAACCGCGCGGTCGAGGTCGAGCAGGATTACGCCGAGGCGTATCCCTATCTCGGGTGGTGCATTTACAACAACTCCTCGGGAACGGACTTCGTCCGGGCCGAGTCGATCGTGAAGAAGGGCATGGCGAAAAAACCGGGCATGTACCAGGCGTTCCTGTTTCTCGGGAAGATGTACATGCGCGAGAACCAGCGCGACTTCGCCGAGCTGCATTTCGTCAAGGCGCTCGAGCTCAACATCGACTGCGCCGAAGCGAAGGAAGAGATCAAGAACATTCGAACGCGGTGACGCCGCGACCACCGAACGCGGTGATGCCGCAAACGCCGAACGCGGTGAAACCGCAACCGCAGACACGCGCTCACCCTCCGACAATCGCTCGCGAGACATGCCGATGCGTGGCTCGCGTTTTCGTTGGGGGCGTGGACCGAGGCCGGAAGATGCGCAGCCTGTGCCCGTCGGGCGAAGAATGGGTCGCGACGTATGAGATCCGCGGCGATCATGATCGCGCATCGCGGATCGCGGACGCCATTTGCGTGGAGCAGACGGTCGAGTTTCCCGAGGACCTGATTGAACGGGACGACATCCGCCGCGAGATCATCGGTCGGCTCGTCGATCTGACGCCGCTCGCCGAGGATCGATTCGCGGCGCACATCGCCTACGCCGTCGAAGTCGTGGCGGGCGAGGTGACGCAACTGCTCAACGTCGCGTTCGGAAACACCAGCATCCAGCGCGGGGTGAGGCTCGTCGATCTGGATGTGCCCACGTCGCTGCGCAACGTGAGCCCCGGGCCGCGGTTCGGAGTTCCGGGGATTCGCGGGCTCGTCGGCATTGCCGACCGCCCTCTCGTCGCCTCGGCGCTCAAGCCGATGGGAATGAGCGCCCGCGAGTTGGCCGAGCTCGCGGCGGCGATGGTGCGCGGCGGCGTTGATCTCATCAAGGACGATCACGGCCTGACCGATCAGCCGTTTTGCCGGTTCCAGGAGCGCGTGCGCGCGGTCGCCGATGCCGTGATGAACGCAGCCGAGCGTCGGGGCCGCCCCTGTCTGTATGCGGCGAACGTGACGGGCGACGTCGCGACGGTGCTGGAGCGGGCTGCCATCGCGCGGGAAGAGGGCGCGGGCGCGGTGATGATCGCCCCCGGCCTCGCGGGATTCGCGGCGCTCCACGCGCTCGCCATGGCCGACGAAATCGCGCTGCCGATCCTGTGCCATCCGGCGATGCTCGGCGCGTTCACGTCGAGCGACGACGGCGGCATGAGCCACGCCATGACCTACGCGACGCTGCCGCGCCTGTTCGCCGCCGATGCCGTGATCTTCCCCAATCACGGCGGAAGATTTCCGTTCACACCGCTCGATTGCGCGGACATCGCCGCCGCGTGCCGCGCGCCGCGCGAGGGCGTGAGCACGTGCTTCCCGGTTCCGGCGGGCGGCATGACCCTCGATCGCGTCGGCGAACTCGTCCGGTTCTACGGTCCCGACTCGATCCTGTTGATCGGCGGCGACCTGCGTCGCGGCGGCGACGTGGAGGGCGGTTGCCGCCGGTTCCTTGACGCGGTTGACGCCACGAAAATCGGAGAGAACGCATGAAGAACCCTCCGAAATCGTTGACGCTCGCCGCGCCGGGCAACGGCGGTCGCCAAGAAGCCGTCATTGCGTTTGCCGATGCGGCGAGTTTCGCAAGATGGATCGCCGTTCATCATGTCTCGTGCGACGGCGTGTGGCTGCGGATCGCCAAGAAGGCGTCGGGCGTCGCATCGATCACGTACGCCGAAGCCCTCGACGAGGCGCTCTCGTGGGGATGGATCGACGGAATTCGGAAGGCCTTCGACGAAACGACGTTCGTCCAGCGATTCACGCCGCGCCGGGCGAAGAGTATCTGGTCGCAGATCAACCGTGAGAAGGTCGCCGCGCTGATCGAGGCGGGGCGCATGCGCGAGCCCGGCCTGCGCGAAGTCGAACGTGCGAAGGCCGATGGCCGCTGGGAGGCCGCGTATGCGCCGCTGCGGAATCTGGAAGCGCCCGACGATCTGCGCGCGGCGCTGGCGAAAAACCACAAGGCCGCCAGGTTTTTCGATACGCTGAACGCCGTGAACCGCTACGCCGTGATCCGGCGCGTGTTGATGGCGAAGAAGATGGAAACGCGCGAGCGCAAGATCCGCGAATTCGTCGCCATGATGGCGAGAGGGGAGAAGATCTATCCGTGAGGCGGCGATCGTGATCGCGGGCGATTCGACATGAAGCGATTCTGGGGCGCGGGCATCGTCGCGCGGGGATATGACGTCCTGACGAATCAGGTTTTCTGGGGCGACCAGATCGCCCGGATGGCGGATCTCGTGCCGGACCTCCCCGACGCGCCGCGCGTGCTGGATCTGGGCGCGGGACCCGGGATCTCGGCGTTCGCGCTCGCCCGCCGCCTCGGCGAGAACGAGCGCATCACCGGGCTCGATTTTTCCGAAAAAATGGTCGCGATCGCGCGGCGGCGTCATCAGAAGCGTTACCCGCACCTGCGCCGGATCGAATTCGTTCAGGGCGACGCCGCGGCCATGCCGTTCGCGGATGCCTCGTTCGATGTCGCGTTCGGTCACAGCTTTCTTTATCTGACGACCGATCGGCGCGCGGTGCTGCGCGAGGTGCGGCGCGTGCTCGTCCCCGGCGGTCGGCTCGTTCTGATGGATCCGGACGCCGCGGGCTCGATTTGGAGGGCGGGAAGAGTCGCGCCGGGTCACGCGCGACGCGCCCTCGCGCGTCCCATCTCAACGGTGCGCTTCGCGGCATCGATGTTCGTCTGGCGAGTCGTCGTTTCGCGGCGGAATGCGTTGACGGCGGACGAACTCGGCCTCCTGCTCCGCGAAGAGGGCTTCACCGACGTTCGCTGCGAACCCACGCTGGGCGGCCTCGGCACGCACGCGGTCGGAACTCGTGACGAGTCGCCCGCTTAATTCGCGCCGAGCAGTTTCTCGATGTCGGCTTTGATCTCTTCGGGCTTGGCATTCGGCGCATAGCGCTTGACGGTCTTGCCGTCCTTGCCGATCAGGAATTTCGTGAAATTCCACTTGATGCCCTCGGAGCCCAGAACGCCTTTTTGCGAATTCTTGAGATAGACGTAGAGCGGGTGCGTGCCGTCGCCGTTGACCTCGATTTTTGAAAACATCGGAAAGGTCACGCCGTAGTTGAGTTTGCAGAACGACGCGATCTGCTCGTCGCTGCCCGGCTCCTGCCCGCCGAACTGGTTGCAGGGAAAACCCAGCAC
The DNA here is from genome assembly GCA_020845895.1 of Deltaproteobacteria bacterium. Classification (NCBI taxonomy): domain Bacteria; kingdom Pseudomonadati; phylum Myxococcota; class Myxococcia; species Deltaproteobacteria bacterium. The sequence continues at coordinate 24,695 of JADLEX010000085.1, forward strand.
CGCGAATCCGCGCGCTTGCAATTCGTCGTGGAGTGTTTGCAGACCCTCGTATTGCGGCGTGAACCCGCACTCGCTCGCGGTGTTGACGATCAGCAGGACCTGGCCTTTGAAGTCCGCGAGGGACTGATCCGTTCCGTCGAGGCGCTTCGCGGAAAAATCGTATACCGTCATGATGGATTCCTTCGCACTTTCGTTGGAATGGGCACGCGGACAGGCGAGGACGCAAATCAGAATCGCAATTGCGATCGCCGCGTTCGGTTTCATGTTGACAGATTCCCTCAACCGCGCGACGCGCGCACGCACACGCGAAATACGTCTCGCGCAACCATAGACGGAAATCGTCGGTGGGGAAGTGACGCGGATCAGCCGCGGGCGCATAGCCCGCGGCGTGAATCGCGACGGCGCGCGCCGATCGGTCGCCCGTGCCCGATCAATCCGTCCCGTTATCTCCGCATCCGCAACAACCGCCGGTCACCTGACCCTCGGGCCAGCCGGCTTCGTCTTCCTTTTCGCCGGCGGGCGTCGGATCGTCGAGCGGCGTGTCGTCACCCGGCGGGATGCACTCGTCCGTCGGCTCGTCGCAGGTTTCGTCTTCATCGCAGGGATTGCCGGAGTGCTGGCAATCGACCTTCGTCGGGTCGCAGAATTCGCCGCCGTTGCAGAACAGTCCGTCGTCGGAGCACGGGTCGCCCGTCTGCGTGCACTGGTCGGCGTCTTCGTCGCAGACCTCTTCGCCGTTGCACAGGTTGGCGTCGTCGGGGCAGGGGTTACCGGTGTGGCCGCACTCCTGCGTCTCTTCGATGCACACCAGCGTCTCTTCGCCGTCGCAGAACAGGCCATTGTCGACAGGGCAGGGGTTTCCGCTCGACACGCACTCGCGATCGATGCACTGCTCGTTGCCGTTGCACCAGACGTCGTCCTCGCAGTCTTCATCGACGACGCACGTGCACCAGATGCGATAGGCCATCGAGCCCGAGCCGTCGTCCACCGGATCGCCCGTGTCGTCCTCGGCGCCGGTCATGACCACCGTGTTGGTGCCGTCCACCCAGTTCTCGCACGCGTCGGGGGCGGCCTCGAAGGTGATCGTGAACGTGTACGACTCCTCGAAGGCGAGGTCGTGGCCGATCGCCGGCACCAGGTCGTTCCACGTGATGACGCCATTCACGTCGTCCACGTTGTCGGGCGTGATGCTGGCCGACACGAACGTGAGCTGCGTGGGGTCGTATTCGTCGGAGAACGGAATGATGTGCAGCGGCCGACTGTTACGGTTTTCGACGTAAATCTCGAAGGTCACCTCTTCGCCGGTGTCGATGTCGCCGTCGGGGTGCGTCGTCGAGGTCTTCTGAATCGAACTGCCGAAGGCCAGCCACGTGGATTTGCAGTCCGTCGGGGACGCGCCGATATTTTCGGCGCGCGTGAGCTCCGTCAGGGTTTCCACGTCGTAAACGCGCAGCGTGCCGCCGCCGATGAAGGCCGAACCCACGGCGGCATACACGAGCCCGTCGAGCTGGTTGACCGCGATGCCGCGCACGTTGCCGCCGCCGAGGTTCACCGTCGAGGTCTGCCCCGACTCCGTATCCACCTTGACCAGAGACGGCGTGCTCGGCAGGCCGTGCTGGTTGACCGATCCGGTGAAGAGAACCGGGTAGTCGTTTTCGTTGATGTACACGCCCAGTCCGACTGCGGCGGTGACGGACTGGTAGGCATTGCCGACTTCCAGGTGCGTGTCGAGGTCGTACCAGCGGATGGTGTTCGTCGCGTCGGTGACGAAGAGCAGGTCCTGTCCGTCGACGTCCTCGACGACTTCCAGATCGAAAGGTCCCGCGCCCGTGGGCAGCGTCCACTGGGTGATCGGCGCGAAGGTATCGGTGTCGAATTCGTAGATGGTGTTCACCATGCGGTCCACCGTGTAGAGAATGCCGTTGCCCTCGTGCACGGAGAGGCCGCACAGGTCGCTCGTGCCCGCGAGCACGATCTGGCCGAGCGGCGTGGCGTCGGTGGCGTCGAAGACGTCGAGCACGTTGCTGAATTCGTAAGATACGAACATGCGCTCGTTGATCGGGTCCACGCCGAGGCCCACGGGGCCGCCGTCGCGGTCCACCGGGAACCACGAGTGCGCGAGGTGGAGCGTGTCGTCGGTGATGTTGAACGCACGCAGCGGGAACGTGCCGAAGCCGCCGTTGATATTGCCGATCACGAAGACCGTTCGGGTCGGTTCCGAAAGCTGCGCCGACGCGGGCGAAATGGAAAGAAGCGTGAAGCCCGCAACCAGGGCGAGAAGGACAACAACGAGACGATGACGCATGATCTGGACCCCCGTCGGCTTCAGGCGGCCGATGGACGAATAACACGGTCGGGACGTAGTCACTCACAATCCCGGCGAAACGACTAACACAGGCTCCGTCCGGGCGCAACCGTAATCTCACGGAAATACTGGGGTATGTGCACAAAGTCGTTCAAATTCGACGGACCGGCAGGCCGGAGCGTCACTCGCCGAGCGAACGCAGCGCCACGAATGTCGGCATCAGAATCCGGATGGAAGCGACCTGAACGGCGCTGAGGATTCGCGCGGCAACGGAGCGGTTCGCGGCCGGGATCGGTACGGCGTTCGAGAGGGCGTCGTCGACTTGGATCGCGATCACGCCGGTTGCGCTGCGCAGGGCGAGGGATTGCCCGTCCGCGGAAAGCGTCGTTTGCCGGGGGCGCGGACCGGTGGCGACTCGCGCGACGATCTCACGTTTTTCGGGTCGCAAGACGACGATTTGGCCGCCGAAATGATCGGAGACGTAGAGAAGCCGCCTCGCCGCGTCGAAGGTCGCGTTGCGCGGCGTGCCGCCGACGAAGAGGCGATCGCGGATCTCGAGCGTGTCGAGATCGACCGCGACGACCTCGCCCGTATGAAAAGACGCGAGGAAAAACCGTCGGCCATCGAGGTCGATATCGCCAAGGAATCCGAACGTGCCGGGCACGCGGACCTCGCGCGAAACGGTCATCGTTTCGGCGGAGCCGACCAGCAGCGCCGTCCCGGACGGGTCCACGCACACCGCCAGAAACCGGCCCGTCGGCCCGTCATACGCCACGTCGAAGATGCGTCGAAGCGGGCCGAGGCGTGTCGATTCGCGAACGTCACCCTCGTCGAGCCCGACCCGCGCGACCGATCGGCCATTGTCGCGACTGAGAACGAGACCCCCCGTACCAGCGTCGCGTACGAAATTGACGAGGCCCCCCGGGACGTCGATGGAACGCACGAGATCGAACGGGTCCTCGCGGATTTCGATCACGCGCCCCGGCGCACCGAGGAACCAGTGACCGGGTCGTGTGGGATTCGGGACCGCGTTGTCGCCCGTACGCTCGCCGAGGAGGATCGACTCGATCTCCGGCCTTCCCGACGCACCCTTCCGAAGGCGGCGCAGGCTCTTCTCAGGATCGTGCGGGCCGAGGATCGCGCCGCCGTCGACGGGAATCGCCATCATGACGTCGTCGCCAATGGCCCGGGCGATTCGGTCGGAATCGGAGAACGCCACGAGCACCCGCACCCCGGGTTGCGCCGCGACGCCGCTCGCCGCGCCGGGATCGACCCCCTGATGAAAAAGGTACGCGGCGGAGAACACGAGCGCCGTGAACGCGTGGAATCCCCACCAACACCCGCCGACGACGGCGAGAACGCGTGGCCGGAGAGACAAATGCACTATGAACGCGCCGTAGATCGCTCCCGCCACAACCATTGCGGCGCCTGAGCCGAAGGATCGGCTCGCAACCGCCCACGTTGCGGCGGCGACCCACGCGAGATGCCACAAACCCGCCGCGCGAGGTCGCCCACAGAGCGAGAGAATCAGCGCGCCGACCGGCCACACGAGGGCGGCGAACACCCAGCCGCTGGCTTCGGCGACGAAGACGAAGAGCGGCAGAATGCAAATTGTCGCCAGCAACAGATACGGGGTCGCGGCGAGCCAGGCCCACCATTTTCGCCGAGTCGCCGGCACCAGGAGTCCGGACGCGAGCCCGATGGATGCCGCACAAACGATCGGAAACAGCGGGAGGGGTCGCTCGGTGATCAGACGCGGCCAGTCGGGCGCGAACGGCGCTGCCGCGATGGCGACGAGCGTACCCGACGCCAGCGCGCGGTCGAAGCGCGACATCGGCTTTCCGCCCGATGCGGACTCGGCGCCTTTCACGCCCATGCGCGCACTTTCGGGATCATGATCGCGATGTTAGGGGGAATGCCGCGCGGCGACAACGACGGAGCGGGCGGTTCAGCAGGTCCGCGCGAGCGCCGGAGCGGGTTCCTTTTTTTCCGGGATCAGCACGCCCGCGAGCAGGCCGAGGGCCAGGCGAAATCCGTCGAGCAGCGAGGTGCGCGTGAGGTTGTACCAGATGCGCCGGGGGCGCAGGTACATGCGGAAGATCGACTTGCGCTGCAACGATTCCATCTCGCGCGGGCTGATGTCGCCGACGAACATCACCGACGAGCCGTAGCGTCGCATCTCGGCGAGCGCGTCGCGTTCCACGCGAAGGTTGCTCGACCCCGACAGGGCGATGTCGCGCAGTCGTGTGCCCGGATACGGCTGGGCGATCGACAGGTAGGGCTGGTCGAGGTTCGGCAAATCGCGCAGGAACGTGATCGTGCGGTCGATCGTGTCGCGCGTGTCGCCGGGGTTGCCGATCATCGCCGTGCCGCGCGTGTCCATCCCGGCCTTTTTCGCGAGGCTCAGGGCCTCGACGACGCGCGGCAGTTCGAGGCGCTTGTTGAGGCCCTTGAGCACATCCACGTCGCCGCTCTCGATGCCGAAGTTGATGCGCCGGCATCCCGCGGCGGCCATGTGCGCGAGCAGCTCTTCGTCCACCGCGTCGGCGCGGGTGTCGGCCTCCCACGAAGCCGTCTCGGGCAGGCGCGAGGCGATCAACTGGTCGCACAGCGTGTGCACGCGTCGCTTGTTGAGCGTCATCACGTCGTCAACGAAAACGAAGTGACGTACGGGCCGCTCGCGGATGGAGCGGGTCATTTCTTCCGCGACGCGCTCGGCGCTGCGGAAACGCACGCTGCGCCCCGTGAGAAACTCGATCGAGCAGAACACGCACTGATACGGGCAACCGCGGCTGCTCATGATCGTCTGCGTCGGCACCTTGGCCCGGCCCTTCACACTCCACAGATAGTTGCGAAAGTTGATGCCGGGATAGACGGGATCGGGGATCGATTCCAGATCCTTGACGATCGGAGGGTCCGATTCGCCGCCGTCTGTTTCACCGCGCACGAGCAACCCGGGGATTCCGAGAAGATCCCGTCCGTCGCGAAGTCGGTTCAGATATTCTACGAAGTTCTCCTCGCCCTCGCCGATCATCACATCGTCGGCGTCGGGAACGTCGTCGAAACACTGATGGCGCACGAGCGTTGCGTGGGGGCCGCCGACAATCACGCGGACTTTCGCCTCCCGGGCGAGGTGCGCGAGACGCGCGATCACAGGCACGAGCGGCGAGGTCACGGTCAGACCGACGACATCGGGACGAAATTCGTGGAAGAGCGTTCGGATCGGCGCATCGCCGCGCGGCATGAATTCAAGGTCCTGGATCAGAACCTCGTGGCCGTGCGCGTTCGCGCAGGCGGTCAGCCACGCGAGATTGAGCGGCGGATTCAGGTTGAGCGACCGCGTGAGCGATCGGAACCGGCCATAGACCTCGCCCCAAGGGGGGGCGAGCAGGAGCACTCGCATCACGACTCCCCGATCCGGCCGCGCGACCGGGCCAGCATCAAAACGTACAGCCGAGCGTACTTCCAGCCCATGCGGAAGATCTTGAAGTGGCTGTCTCCATGGTGACGATAGCTGTAAACGGTCGGGATTTCCGTAATGCGTGCCCCGATTCGCCGAGCCTTGATGGCGAGTTCCGGCGAAATTGCGAAATCGCGGCTGGTCAGCCCCGCGGCGAGCGGCAGCGTTCGAACCATGCCGCGAAACGCGTTGGTGATGTCGCGTGCGGGGATATCGAAGATCCGCCGCGTGACCCACGAATAGGCGTTCGACAGCCGCGCCTTGACCTGCCCCAGTTTCCCATAGCTGCCGCCCGGCATTGCCCGCGAGGCGATGACGAGGTCGTAGCCCTCGATCAATTTGCGGTAGATCACGGGAATATCGGCAAGCCGGTCCGACAGATCCGCCATCATCCAAACGCACCGCTCGCCGCGCGCCTCGCGGGTGCCGTCCATCAGGGCCGCGCCCATGCCGCCGTTGTGCGCTCGTCGCACGATCCGCAACGCGGGGAAGCCCGGGACGGCGTCGGTCAGGATTTGCGGCGACTCGTCGGAGCTGCCGTCGTCCACGGCGACCACTTCGTACGCGAAGTCCCAACGGGCGCACTCCTCCCGCAGCCCGGCCAAGAGTCGGGGGAGGTTGGCCCGCTCGTTGTGAATGGGAATCACAACGGACAAGTCGATCACGGCGAAGCCCGATGGAAGGTCACGGGTCGATGGTAGGTGCGGCGGACGAGCCGCGTCAAGAACGCGGGCAGGTTCGGCGGTGTTCCGAGGTGCGGAAAACGACTCATGCTTTTGGTGCGGACCGCCGATGATTTCTTTCGGACGCCATGTCAGGCGAATGACGAATATTCCTGTTTGGGAGTGCTTTCATGAAAATCGCATCCTTGGCGACGTTGCTCCTGGTCTGCTCCGGACTGCTCATCTTCGCGTCGTGCAGCGAGGAAAACTGCGATTGCGACGACGATACGGCGGATGACGACGCGCCCGACGATGACGACGTCGACGCGGACGATGACGGCGACGACGACGCGGGCGCCGATGACGATTCGGCTGACGACGACACGTTCGGAACGGGTCCCGGTGCCGAGGAGTGTCTCGACGCCCTGAAGCCGCCGTTCGACGAATGCAAGGTCGGCTGTGACGAACGCGAGGAGTTCTGCGACGATTTCCACTGCCTGATCGGCTGTTTCGTGGACCTGTTCGACGGCGCCGTGGATTGCTCCGAAATCTACCCGGAACTGGCGGAGCAGGCAGTCTACTGGCAGTGCATGGCCGAATGCGATTCGGCGTTCGTCACGTGCCTGGAGCCGCTGGAAGACTGCGACCTCGACAAGGGATTCCTTTGCATGGACGTCATGCAGACCTGTGAATCGGGGTGCTCCCAGGCGCCGCTCTGAGACCGGCGCGAAGCAACCTTGATCGCCGGCGCACCGCCCGATCCGTTTTCACCGCCCGGTGAGCGCCTTCGCCCTCGACACGCCGCGTCACGGTCGTTTATGATGTAACCCTTCCGAATCGCCGCAGGTGTGGAGCGGGTCGCATCATGAAAATCCTTGTCGTTGGTTCGGGCGGGCGCGAGCACGCCCTGTGCTGGAAGATCCTTCAGTCTCCCGAGGTCACGCAGCTCTTCTGCGTGCCGGGAAACGCCGGCACGGCGAAAATCGCCCAGAATGTGGCCATCGACGCCGATGACGTGCGCAAGCTCGTCGCCTTCGCCGAATACGAGGAGCTCGATCTCGTGGTCGTCGGCCCCGAAGCGCCGCTCGTGGCGGGGCTGGTCGACGAGTTGTCCGACCGCGACATCCCCGCGTTCGGACCCACCGCGGCGGCCGCGCGCATCGAGGGCAGCAAGGCCTTCACCAAGTCGCTGCTCGAACGTGCGAACGTGCCCACGGCGCGGGCAAGAAGCTTCGCCGACTACGATCTGGCCCTCGACTTCGCCGGGCGGCTCGGCTCGCCGGTGGTGCTCAAGGCCGACGGGCTCGCCGCGGGCACGGGCGTGCTCATCTGCGAAACGCATGCGGATGTCGAGGCCGGGCTTCGCGAAATCCTCGTGCAGCGCAAGTTCGGCGATGCGGGCCGGCGCGTGCTCGTCGAAGAGTTTCTGGACGGTGAAGAGGCGAGTTTTCTGGCACTCACCGACGGAAAAACCATCCTGCCGCTCGCCACGAGTCAGGATCACAAACGCGTGAACGACGGCGACCGGGGACCGAACACGGGCGGCATGGGGGCGTACTCCCCGGCGCCGGTGGTGGACGACGCGGTGTTTGCCCACGTGGTGCGCGACATTCTGGAACCCACCGTGCGCGCGCTGGCCGAGGATGGCACGCCCTATCGCGGCGTGCTCTACGCCGGGCTCATGATCAAGGACGGCCGCGCGAAGGTGCTGGAGTACAACGCGCGACTCGGCGACCCCGAAACACAGCCGCTGCTCGCGCGCATGAAAAGCGATCTGGTCCCGCTGATGAAGGCGTGCGTGAACGGCACGTTGGCGGGGCACGCCATCGAGTGGGACCCCCGGCCGGCGGTGTGCGTGGTCATGACGGCGGGCGGCTATCCCGGCGCTTACAAGAAGGGAAAAACGATCACGGGCCACGATGAGGACTTCGGTCCCGACACCGTGGTCTTTCACGCGGGAACCGATCTGCGCGAGGGGCGTGTCGTCACCAGCGGCGGCCGGGTACTCGGCGTCACGGCGCTCGGAGACGATATCGCGCGGGCGATCGAAAACGCCTACGCCGCGGCCGACCGCATCCGGTTCGAAGGCGCGCACTTCCGGCGCGACATCGGCGCGCGGGCCATTCGAAGGCTTACGGGGGAATGATGAAAACCGTCGCCGTTCTCATGGGGTCCGATTCGGATTTCGGCGTGATGCAAAAATGCGTCGAACAGCTTCGCGCGTTCGGGATCGCCGTCGAAGTGCGCGTGCTCTCGGCGCATCGCAGCCCCGACGACACGGCCCGGTTCGTCAAGGGCGCGGCGAAGCGCAACGTGGGTGTCTTCATCGCGGCGGCGGGCGGCGCGGCGCACTTGGCGGGAGCGGTCGCGGCCCACACGTCGCTGCCCGTGATCGGCGTGCCGATCGCGGCGACGCCGCTGGGCGGGCTGGACGCGCTGCTCGCCACGGTGCAGATGCCGCCGGGCGTGCCGGTGGCGACCGTGGCGATCGGCGACTACGGCGCGACGAATGCAGCCGTTTTGGCTGCGCAGATTCTGGCGGTTGGAGACGCGGAACTGGCGCGGGCCGTCGCGGCGCACAAAGCCGGCCAACGCGAAGGTGTCGCGAAGAAAAACGCCGCGCTCCAGAAGAAACTGAAGTCGATCTGATTGTTTCGGCGCTTGCCGACTTTGTGAAATGGGAGGACCGTGAGGCGAATCGCCATCGATCGCGAACGTCCGGACGCGTCGGCGCTCCGGACCGCCGCCGACATCCTCAATGACGGCGGCGTCATCGTGTTTCCGACCGATACGCTCTACGGCATGATCTGCCGGCTCGACCGGCCCGCCGCGGTGGAGCGAATCAAGCAGATCAAGCAGCATGACGACTACAAGGCGATGCCGTGCCTGGCGCCGGATGTTCCCACCGCGCTCGCCGCGTACTTTCCGCATCCGCCCCGTCTCAACGTCGTCGCAGACCACCTCTGGCCGGGGCCGATTACGCTGATCGGTTCGGCGATGCCGCACCTCATCGGCGCGGCCACGGGCGACGGGCCGTACATCGGCATCCGCGTTCCCGATTTGCCCGCGCTCACCCGGCTCGGGCGCCTTTGCGAGGGTGCGCTGCTCGTGGCGACGAGCGCCAATCCCCACGGCAAACTCGCGGCGACCAACACATCCATGATGCGAGAGTACTTCGGCGACGTCGAAGACCTGACGTTCTTCGACGCGGGAGTGCTCGATTCGCTGGGCAGCACCGTCGTGGACCTGTCCGTCGAACCGCCGAAACTCATCCGCCGGGGCGAGATGCCGTTCGAAATCGTCGAGCGCGTGCTCGGCCGTCCGCTCGCCGAGGTCGTGGTGCGCCCGGACGAGCGCCTTCAGGATCTGATGCGCGGTCCTTTGCGGATCATTCAGAAAAAGTCCGGTTTCCGATACTCGATCGACGCGCTGCTGCTCGCCGCTTTCACCGCGTTCGAGGCCGACGACCGGATCGCGGACATCGGATGCGGCAGCGGCGTGATCCCGCTGCTCCTCGCGGGACGCGGCGCGCGAAAGGTCGTGGGCATCGAGCACCAGGAGGAGATCGCAGACATGGCCGCGCGGTCGATCCGCGCCAATGGGCTCAATCACCGCGCGTCGGTCGTGTCCGGCGATGCGCGCCGTATCGACGACCTGTTTCCGGCCGGGTCCTTCGACGTCGTTTGCGCAAACCCCCCCTATTATCCCGCGGACAGCGGGCATCACAGCCCCGACGAAGCCAAGGCCGCCAGCCGCCACGAACTCACGATGACACTGGCCGACGCCGTGCGCGCGGCGGCGTGGCTGGCGCGCGAGGGCGGCCGGTTTTTCCTGATTCATCTGCACGCGCGGGAAGACGAGGTGATCGCCCAATTCCACGCCAATCGGATCGCGCCCGGGCGGCTCCGGCGAGTCGTCACCAAGCCGGGCCAGGAGCCGAGATTCATCCTCGTCGAGGGCCAAAAAGTCGCCCGCGAGGATCAGGCGCGCGGCTTCCCCGACGTGCTTCCCGATCTCGCGCTGCACGATGCCGAAGGGCATTTCACGAAGGACGCCGACGCGTTCCTCACGCCGATTCAGAACCCTTCGATCTCGCTCGGCTGACCGGTCGCATCACGCGGGCGGTGAGGCGGCGTCGAGGCTGCGAAGCTGACCGCACGCGGCGAGAATGTCCTGCCCCCGGCTGCGGCGAACGACGCAGTTGATGCGCGCGTTCAGCAAAATCCGCTGGAATGCGCGCACGCGCGGCTCGGGCGTCGCCGCGTATGGGCTGCCCGGCCACGGGTTGAAGCAGATCAGATTCACGTGCGCCTTGAGCGGCGCCATCAGGCGAATCAGGCGGCGCGCGTCCTCGTCGCGATCGTTCACTCCGTCGAGCAGCGTGTATTCATAGGTGATGCGCCGGCGGTTGCTGAGCGGGTAGTCGCGGCACGCGGCGAGCAACTCCCCGATCGGGTGCTTCTTGTTGATCGGCATGAGGCGGGAGCGCGTGTCGTCGTCCGTGGCGTGCAGCGAGATCGCGAGCGATACGTCAGTGTCCTGTCCGAGTTGCCGGATCGCCGGGACGATACCCGCCGTCGAGATCGTCACGCGCCGGTTCGAGAAGTTCATTCCGAGGTCGTCGGTCAAGATACGCGCCGCAGCCACGGTCGCGTCGTAATTGAGCAGAGGCTCGCCCATCCCCATGAACACGACGTTGGTGATGTCGCGGTCCGCAACCTCGCGCCGCGCGGCCCGGATCTGCTCGACGATTTCCCATGCCGCGAGCTGTCGCTCGAGACGCATCGTGCCCGTCCGGCAGAATCGACAGTTCAGGCTGCAACCCACCTGCGTGCTCACGCAGATCGTCAGGCGCCCCGGCTCGGGGATCAGCACCGATTCGACCTTCGCGCCGTCGGGCAAACGAAGCAGGAACTTCTGGGTCCCGTCCGCCGCGGTGCTCACATTTTCGACGCCGCCCGCGTCGATCCGGTACAGACCGGCGAGCTCGGCGCGCAGGTCCTTCCGGATATTCGTCATGGCGTCAAACGAGTCCGCGCCGCGCGCGTAAATCCATTGGAAGATCTGGTCGGCGCGGTAAGCGCTCTGGCCGATCCGGCGCATCTCCTCGCGCAAATCCTCCCGGGTCAGTCCCGTGAGGGGTTTGCGCGCGTCCATTCCCGGTTCCGTCGATTTCACGCTCTGTCCGGTCATCTGGCCTCGCCCGCCGCCCATTTTTCGGTTCGGCGGTCCCGCTTCTCGTGCACCGCGAGAGATTCGTCCATGACGGCCATCACAAGGGCCGCCGTCCCCGCGTCATTTACACGCCGGGCGTGCGTGTGGCATGAGGTTACGATGGAACCCGGAGCCGAACAACGTCCTCGGTTCCGCCGGTGGCGGCGAACGGCCCTCGCGTGTGTGGCGCTCGCCGTCGCCGCCGGTTGCTCTCCCTCGCCCGGCCCGGTATTGCCCGCACAGGATTTCGGCGACGAGCCGATCGGATTCGCGATCACGGCCGCGGAAAGGAAACTTGGCGAAACGATCGAACGGCTCGGCGAACGCCGCGCCGGAGCGCCGGACCGCGAAAACGTGCTGTGCGCGGTCTCCCGCAACCTCGCGCACGAAGTCGTCGCGAACGGCGTCGATCGGATCGACGAACTGACGACCGAGCGCATCAGTGAAAAAATGCGCGAGATGGGCAGCGTGGACAATGCGTTTCGCTCTTACGTTTTCAACGAACTCACCCTCGGCCGCGCGGCCGCCCAGCTCGAAGAACTGATCGACGAGGAACTGCGGGAAAAGCACCACACGCACTACGGCGTGGGCGCGGTGCGCACGTGGTGGCCGCCGGGGTACATGGTCGGTGTGTTGCTGGTGCGCAAGAGTGTGCGGATCGAGCCCGTCAAACGCCGGATGAAGGTCGGGGAGGACCTGTTTGTCCAGGGACAACTCCTGAACGGATCCGAACCGGTGACACTCTGGGTGCAGGGTCCCGTCGAGACGCAGACCATGGACCTGACGTTCAACTTCGAAGGCAGGTTTTCGCGGATGATCCGCCTGCGCGACAACGGGCGATATCACGTCGAGATCATGACCACCACGCAGAACGGACCCGAGGTGGCCGCGCTCTTCGAGGTCGTGGCCGGTCTGGAGTCGGCCGCGACCGTTTCGGCCCGTCCGCGACCGACGCCGCTCGCGGAACCTCTTGTGACGCCGGAAGGCATGCGCGCGCGGATGATCGAACTGGTGAACGACGAACGCGACCGAGAGGACCTGTTGCCGGTCGGCGAGGACTCCATTCTCAATACCGTCGCCCAGCGTTACGCCGAGGAGATGTTGCGAAACCGCCGGGTCGTCCACGTCTCGCCCGACTCGGGCGATTTGGTCGACCGCGCGAAGGCGGTGGGCATCGACTTCGTGAAGATTTCCGAGAACATCGCGGTCAATCAGAACGTCGACGTCGTTCACGACGACCTGATGCGGTCCCCGTCGCATCGGCGCAACATTCTGGATGGACAGGTGGACAGGATCGGCGTTGGGATCGCGATCGACCCGGACGGAGGGCATGTATACGTGGTCCAGAACTTCGCCCGGCTGCGCTGAAGACCCGCGTCGGGGCTCATCTGGAAAAAATCCAAGAGATCGCGTAAAATCAAGCGCTAATAGGCACAGATCCGGGCTCGGGAGTCCATGACAGCGGAACCGACCACGCAATTTTCGCCGGAAAGCGAAAGCGTCGTTCACCACATTCTCATTGTGGACGACGAGCCGGAGAACCTCGACCTGCTGGCGTCGACGCTGCGCCGCGGGAATCGGATCTTCAAGGCGCACAGCGGCGACGAGGCCCTGGCGCTCCTCGAAACCGAGGACATCCACATGGTCATCACCGACCAGAGGATGCCGGGCATCTCGGGCACGCAGATCCTTCAGGTCCTGCGCGAAAAATACGAGCACATCATCCGGATTCTGATCACCGGCTACGCCGACATGAAGGTCGCGGTGGACGCGATCAACAAGGGGCAGGTGCAGCGCTACATCACCAAGCCCTGGGACCCCGGCGACCTGAAGTCCGCGGTCGCTTATGAACTGAAGCGCTTCGACCTTCAGGAGTCGAACAAGCGCCTGACGCGGGAGCTGCTGCGCAAGAACGAAGAGCTCGAGGCGATGAATGCCGAGCTCCAGCGCCAGAAGGACGAAATCGAGCGACTGGCGATGGAGTACAAGGAGCAGAAGGAAATCGCGATCGAGATGAGCGACAAGCTCGCCCGGTCGAACCTGGATCTGCTCAAGGCGCAGGAAGAGATCAAGCTCAAGAACGTCAAGCTCGAAGCGGCGAACAAGAAGCTGGAACGCCTCTCGATCACCGACCCGCTGACGGGCTTTTTCAACAAACGCCACCTGTTCCAGATCCTGGAAGGCGAAATCGGCCGCGCGAAGCGATATGATCTGAATCTTTCCATTCTCATGATCGATATGGATAACTTCAAGTCGGTGAACGACACTTGGGGCCACCCCTTCGGGGATCTGGTCATCAAACGGGTGACGGAGAAGATCCGACGCAATATCCGCGAAACAGACTACCCCACGCGCTACGGCGGCGACGAGTTCATCGTCATCCTGCCGCACACGGGAATCGAGCGCGCGATGTACATGGCGAAGCGCATGCACTCCGACATCCGGGTGTCGCACCTGACGAGCCCCGACGGCGCGCTCGTCACGCCGCAGGTTTCGATCGGCGTCGCCTACTACCCGCACCCGAAAATTTCGAACAAGGAGCAGATGATCGCCATCGCCGACGAGGCGCTGTACAAGGCCAAGGAACAGGGCCGCAACTGCATCATCGTCGCCGAGTGACGGCGATCGTCCCATCGCCATGTTGAACCGGATCGTCGCCTGGCTCAGCGAACGTGGAGCCATTGGACTCGCCATGGCGGTCGCCGCGCCGGCCACGGTACTCGCGGCGTTCGCGCTGGTGTCGGTGGCGACGGTCGGAGAGGCGGGCCCGACGCCGCGCGAATATGCGCTCATCTTCGGCGTGTGGGCCCTGATCGCGGCGGGCGGCGGCGGCATCGCGTGGTTGATCGGACAGCGGCAGGTCCGCGCCCTTCGCGACCTCGATGCCGCGGCGGATGCGGTGGAGCGCGGCGAGATCCGTCTGCCGCCGCGCAACGCGCCCGGGGGGCGGTTCGCGGAGCTCGAAAGCAAGATCGTGCGCATCGGCAAGGCGCTCGACGAACGCTCGCAGCTCACGGCGCGCACCCAGCCCAGCGAAAAACTCCAGGATGAACTGTCCGAGGAGAAGCGGCGTTTCGAGGCGTTCCTTCGCGGCATCGGCGACCCCGTCACGATCGTCGACAAGGAATTCCGCATCATCTACGTCAACGACACGGTGAAGAAGATCTTCGGCGACCACACCGGCGATCACTGCTTCAAGGTCTACGAGCACAAGACCGACGTGTGCGGCGGATGCCCCGTGCGCCGGTCGATGGACACGGGTAACGTCGAGCACTCGCTGCGCCGCGTTTACACCCGCGACGACAAGCTGCTCTACATGGAAGCGACGGGCAGCCCGATCCGCGACGACAAGGGCAACATCATCGCGGGCATCGAACTGGCCCGCGACGTCACGCAGCGCATCAAGCTCGAGCGCAGCGTCGAGATTCGCTCGCGCGAGCTGGCCGTCGCCAACGAGGAACTGCGCATCGCCAACGAGCAGCTCCAGCAAGCATACGAAGAGCTCAAAGCGGCCCAGTCGGCCCTCTTCCAGTCCGAAAAAATGGCGTCGCTGGGTGTGCTCGTCGCCGGCGTCGCGCACGAGATCAACAACCCGGTCAACTTCGTCTACGGCTCGATGCCGCTGCTCGACGAGAACATCCGGGCGCTGCTCACGCTCGTCGAACAGATCGAGACGATGGACATCGCCGAGGACCAGAAGGACGTCATCCGCAAGATCAAGCAGGAAATCGATTACGAGTACGTGCAGGAAGACCTGGGGCGCATCGTCAAGAACGTCGCGACGGGCGCCCAGCGCATCAAGGAAATCGTGCAGAACCTGCGCACATTCTCGCGCGTGGATTCGGGCGAAAACGTCGACATGGACCTGCACCAGGGCATCGACAGCACGCTCGAAATTCTGCGCCACGAGTACAAGAACCGGGTCGAAATCAAAAAGGAATACAGCGAGATTCCGGTTCTGATCGGCAACCCGGGCAAGATGAATCAGGTTTTCATGAACATCCTCCACAACGCGATCCAGGCGATCGAGACCGAGGGAAAGATCTCGATCCGCACCTTCGTCGAGGGACCAAACGTCGTGGTGGAGATCGAGGACTCGGGCAGGGGGATCGCGCCGGAAAACCTCGGCAAAATCTTCGACCCGTTTTTCACGACCAAAAAGGTGGGCGAGGGGACGGGATTGGGACTTTCCATCAGTTACAGTATCGTACAGGATCACAACGGTCGCCTGACCTGTCGAAGCCAGGTCGGCCAGGGAACCACGTTCCGCATCGAGCTTCCCATGCGGGAGCAGGACATGGAGACACGGGAGCAGACGACGACCTATGGCCTTAAGACCCATCCTTTGGCATCCTGACCCGGTTCTGAAAGAAAAGTGCGAACCCGTCGAGGTTTTCGACGAGTCCATCCGCGCCCTCGTCCGCGACATGGCGGAGACGATGTACGCCGCGCCCGGCGTTGGCTTGGCCGCTCCGCAGATCGGCGTCACGCGCCGCATCTTCGTCATCGACGTGCGCGATCAGGACCCTTCCGGCGGCCCGAAGCTGCGTGCCTTCATCAACCCGAAGATCGTCGAGAAGAAGGGCGAGATCGTCTGGGAAGAAGGGTGCCTGTCGATTCCCGGCGTCAACGAGGACATCCTGCGCGCCGAGCGCGTACGCGTCGCCGCGATGGATGAAACCGGCGCGCCGTTCGAACTCGAGGCCGAAGGCCTGCTTGCCGTCGCCATCCAGCACGAAAACGACCATCTCGACGGCATCCTGATGTTCGACCGCCTCTCGCCCCTGCGCCGCAAGTTCTCCCTGCGCAAATACAAACGCGAACTCGCGAAGCGCATGGAAGAGTCCAAGGCCGCCCAGGGCTGAGAAACGCCCGGCATCCGCCTCCGCAATGTTCGGCTTGTGGCTCGGGCGACCCGGCGGGCATAATGCCGCCATGCGCATTGTCTTCATGGGAACCCCCTCGATCGCCGCGACCGTCCTGAGCGCCCTCGTGCTCGCCGGCCGCGCGCCGACGCTCGTGGTCTCCCAGCCCGACCGCCCGCGGGGGCGGGGACTCGGACTCGTTCCGACCCCGGTTCACGAGGCCGCGGATCAGCTCGGCCTGCCGATTCTTCAACCCGAAAAGATCGACGACGCGGCCTTCGAGCGATTGCGCGACGTGCGTCCCGACCTGATCGTGGTCGTCGCCTACGGAAAAATCCTTCGCAAGCGGGTACTCGACCTGCCCCCTCTTGGGTGCATCAACGCGCACGCCTCGATCCTGCCGAAGTACCGCGGCGCAGCGCCAATCAATTGGGCGATCATCCGCGGCGAAACCGTGACCGGCGTGTCGATCATGAAGCTCGACGAGGGCATGGACACGGGTCCCGTCGGGCTCGTCCGGCAGGTACCCATCGCGCCCGACGACACCGCCGCGACGCTCACCGAAAAGCTTGCGAAACTCGCCGCCGTCGCAATGACCGACGCGATCGATCGCATCGAGGCGGGCGAACTGACGTGGATTCCCCAGGACCACGACCTCGCCGACTACGCTCCGATGATGGAAAAGGACGACGGCCTGATCGACTGGACGCGCCCGTGCGTCGAGATCGATCGGCTTATCCGTGGCGTGACTCCATGGCCGGGAGCGCAGACCACGCTCGGCCCAAAGCGGCTCAAGATCCTGTCGGCCTCGCCCGAACGGGGCGTGGACGGCGAGCCGCACGTGGTGGTCGAAGCCGGATCGGGCGGAATCGTCGTGGCATGCGGCGAAGGCGCTCTTCGAATCGGGCGACTTCAACTCGAAGGCAAGAAGGCGATGGACGCGCGCGACTTCGTGAGCGGCGCCCGACTTGCCCCCGGCGATCGGATCGGCCGATGATCGCGGACGAAGCCGCCCGATCCGCGGCCTCGCCCGCGCGGCGCGCGGCGCTCGACGCCCTCACCGAAGTGCGTCGCCGGGATGCGTACGCCAATCTCGTGCTCGGTGCGATGTTCGAGCGGCGCGCCCTGTCGTCCCCCGATCGCCGACTCGCCATCGCGCTCGTCAATGGCGTTTTGCGCGCGCGGCGCACGCTCGACTGGCGGATCGACCGCGTCTCGCGCATTCCGACGAAAAAGCTGGAGCCGGCGGTGCTCGACGCGCTGCGCATGGCCGTATTTCAGATGACCGCGCTGGACCGGGTGCCCGATCACGCCGCCGTCGCCGAAACGCTGCTGCTCGTTCCCGATCGTGCCCGGGGATTCTGCAAGGCCGTGCTCGAACAGATCCGCCGGGAGGGCGCCGGAGCGGTCGATCCGCCAGGCGGCAACGGAGTGGCGTCGGTGGCTCTGCGCGCGTCGCTGCCCGACTGGGTCGTGCGGCAATGGGTGCAGGACTTCGGCGACGAAGCCGCCGCCCGGTACGCACACGCCCTGGCGCATGAACCGCCGGGAATGTTGCGGGCGTGCGGGATCTCGCCGGGCGATCTGATCGCGCAGCTTCGCGACGAGGGCATCGACGCGACCCCGGCGCCATTCGCGCCGCTCGGCGTAAGGGTTGCCCATCTCGATGCGGCGATCGCCTCGCGTGCGTTCGCGCAGGGACACGCCATCGTGCAGGGCGAGGCGAGTCAGATCGCGGTGGAATTGGTCGGCGCGAAGCCGGGCGAGTTGGTGCTCGACGCCTGCGCCGCGCCGGGCGGCAAAGCGACGCGACTGGCCGAGCAGGTCGGGCCGCAGGGCCGCGTCGTCGCCGCCGACGTCCACGCGGGCCGAGCCGAACTGATCGCCGAAAACGCCCGGCGGCTGGGTTTGGCGAATATCGAAGTGCGCGCGTTGGATGTCGCCGAAACACGGGAACTCGCGGACGCGTCGTTCGACCGCGTCCTGGTCGATGCCCCGTGCACCGCGCTGGGGCAGGCGGCGCGGCACCCCGAGTTGCGCTGGCGGCTTGCCCCGGAGGACCCGGAACGCATGTCGGTGCTTCAACTCGCGCTCCTTCGCGCCGTTTCGAAATCGGTGAAACCCGGGGGACGGCTCGTGTACGCCGTCTGCACGCTCACCGCCGCCGAGACGCGGGATGTGGCGCACGCGTTCTGGGCGCAGGCGCGTCACGAGGGCTTCCGTTTGGCCGACGCCGCCCGGATTCTGGAGGGTCCATGCCGAACGCACGCCCGCGACGGATTCTATCTCTTCGAACCGACGTCCGAATCGCCCGAAGGATTCTTTGCGGCCGTCTTCGAGCGTGCGCCATGACAGCGCGTGTGCGTGCGGCGGCCTTCGCTTTACTGGTGCTGCTCGCAACGGCGGGTTGCGAACCGAGTCTCGCACCCACCATCCGGCCGTCTTCGGGCGATTCGTATCGCGTCGGCATCGCCATCGTCCAGAAACTCTACCTGCGGTTTCGGGATGCCGAGCGAATGGAAACGGTTAACATCAACATCGACGGGGACTGGCGATTCACGACCGTGGCGAAGGGGCACTCCGCGGATCTCGTGTTCACACTGTCGTCGCTCTCCATGCGCAAGGCATCGCCCGGCGGCGTCGTCGAGTACGCCGTACGCACTCCTCCCGGCGACTCCGCGACGGTGCCTTCCGGCTACACGCGCGCGTTCGCGCAATTCCCGCTGTCCGTTCGTTTGAACGGGGCGGGGGGGCTGGAGATGGTCGAAGGCTCGCGGGCGTTGCTGACGGCGCTGCGCGCCGAACCGGATCTGGCGAATCGTACGGACGACGGCGAGTTGGAGAAGGAACTGTCCAATATCGTGTCGGATCGTGCGCTGGCCGACACGCTCGGCACGCTGTTCGGCATCCTTCCGTCGAAAAAGGCGCGGGCTGGCGACGAATGGGATGTGACCCGCGAGATTTTCTTCGACCTCATCCCCGTCACGACAAAGATCCGCCTGAAACTGCGTGCAATCCAGACGGGTCAAGCCCGCGTGGAGATAAAGACCGAATACTCGGGCGAATCGCCTGGCGGCGAATTCGGATCGTCGAATCTGCGTTTCGGGAATAACGGCATCAGGGGACAGGGCGGCGGCTCGGCAGTGATTTCGCTGGAATCGGGCATCGCCACGCGCGTCGACGCGAATGCCGAGTTTCGCGGCGAGGTGTCGGTCTACGGGAACCCCCATCTCGACCCGACCGAATTCTACCCCTTTCGCATGGAACGCACGGTGGCGATTCACGCGATTCCGACCGCCACCCTCGCCCCCGCTTCCGCCCCTGCGACGAAACGCGAACCTCGCCGCCCCGGCGAGGGACCGGATTTTTCCGCGCCGGTGCCCAGCGAGAACTGAGGAAAGCGGCCCGCCGGGGGCAAAGCAACGCGAAGCGGAGTGGGGCGGCCGCGCAGGCGGGTATGCGGATGCCGCTGCACGGTTGATTTGTGGGGTCCGGAACCGCAAGATCTTGCGGTCCCAGCGCGCGCGAAGTCCACATGTGGTTGGATTCGCGCCATCATACCAGCAACATCGCCCAAACGCCCGGGAAACGGCGGAGGCCGACGAGTGTTGCGACGTTGAAACAGTTCCGCGCCAATTGAATTTTTATTTCGAGAGCCGATCGGTGCCGCACCACCGGTCATTCCGAGTGCTCGCGCTCTGTCATCCTGAGCGCTCTCCGGCTGTCATTCTAAGTGCTCTCCCGCTGTCATAGAGTGCCTTTTAGCTGTCATCCTGA
>JADLEX010000086.1 GCA_020845895.1 Deltaproteobacteria bacterium
ATCCGCGCCGCCTGCGCGATGGATCGTTGTCATTCGCGTTGCCTTCCTGTGATTCGCCCGAATCGAGCCGGTATTTTAGGCGCATTCGCCCCCGGTGCGAAAGCCACCGCCCAATGGTCCGGACCGCGTGCCCGGCTCACGCGTGGTGAACGTCCCCGGCGAGGATCCGCGCGGCCACGTCCTCATCGTTGAACAGGTCCAGAAAAATGACCGCGAGGGCCGGATCGAACTGCGCCCCCGACTGCGTGCGGATCTCGGCCATCGCCTCTGCGAAAGAGAGCGGGGACCGATAGGGGCGTACGCTCGTCATGGCGTCGAATGCGTCGGCGATGCGGAGGATGCGGCACTCCAGCGGGATCGCCTCTCCGCGCAGTCCGAGCGGATACCCGCTACCGTCCCAATTTTCGTGGTGATGGAGAATGAGCCGGGCGACCCGGGCCAGGTCGTGTGATCTGGCCGCGATTCGGTGCCCGATCTCGGCGTGGGCGCGAATCGCCGACAACTCCTGTTCGGAGAGCGGCCCCCGTTTGTGCAGGATCTTGCCGTGCACGCCGACCTTGCCCAGATCGTGCAGCCGGGCGAGCAGGACGAGGTTCTTTCGCTGCGCGTCGGGAAGGTGCAGGCGTTCCGACATGGCTTCGGAGATTCGCGCAACCCGTTCGAGATGCCCCTGGCTGCCGAAATCGTGGGCGTCCAGCGCGGCAACCAGCGTTTCGATGTGGCTCATCGAACTGCCGTTGCGGATCAGCTTGTCGTGATACATGTCGTCGTCGGCGCACTGAAAAATCTCGAAGACGTTCATGCCGGGATTTTGATCCGAGCACGCGAGACCGATCGAAAACCCGAGCCCCAACATGGCCGGCCCGTGTTCCGCGACCGATGCCGACTCGGTGATGCGATCCCGCAGCGCCTCGGCGTCTTCGAGCTTCGTGTGCAACGCGACCACGCAGAACTCGTCGCCGCCGGTGCGAAACAGACTGGTGTTCGGGGGCAGGATGCGTCCGATCGCGTCCGCCGCCGTGACCAGCAGATTGTCGCCCATGGCGTGGCCCATGGTGTCGTTGATGAGCTTGAGGCGATTCACGTCGAGGACGAGGATGCTGACGGGCGCGTAACGGTCAAAATCGCGTTCCACGACGATCAGGTGTTCGGTGAACGCCGCCCGGTTGAACAGCCCCGTCAGACTGTCGTGAAGCGAAAGGTGGCGATAGCGCTCCTCGCTGGCGCGCAGCTCGCTTTCGGCCTTTTTGCGTTCGGTGACGTCGATCTCGAGTCCGTCCCAACACGTGGCCCCGTCGCTCATCCACCGGGGCTTCGAAGCGAACAACGACCAGCCGATCTCGCCCGACGGTCGGCGAATCCGCACCTCGGTCTGAAAAATGCTGAACGCTTCGAGGGCGAGTTCCTCCTCGGCGATCACGCGGTCGCGGTCGTCCTCCACCACGGTCCCGTAAATCCGGGCCGCATCCGACATCGCCTCCTCGGCCGTGCATCCGTGCAGCCGTTCGACCGCACCGCTGAGAAACGTGAAACGTCGCGTGCCGTCCGATTCGCGGATGATTTGATAGATCATCCCGACCGGCAGGTTGTTCGCGATCAGAAGCAGACGCTTTTCGCTCTCGCGCAGCGAAGCCTCGACGCGGCGCCGCTCCCGGATCTCGTAGCGCAACTTCCGCGTAAGTTCCCGCGGATCGGCGCTGTTGCGGCGGCCGCCCTTCGCCCTAGCGGATTCGATGAACGCGCGCAGATCCTCGCGGCGAAACCGCCAGTCCTTCCCGACCTTGAACGAGGGAATCGCGCCCCGCCTGGCCAATCGGCGGACGGTTTCGACGTGCGCGCGCAGATAAGCCGCGGCCTCGACGGCGTTCAGAATTTGGGAGGAACGGGGCAATCCCGCCTCGTCACACGCTCGGCATAAAAGGAATAACCCACATGACGCAATGTTGAGTTTAGTGGAGTTTGCACACGGGAGCAATCCGCGCGCCGGCTTCCCGCTTCGCCGGAACCGATGGCCGACTCAGAACCCCAGCGTCCATGAAATTTCGCGGAACGGATCTCCCGGCGCGGGTGGCGCGTCTTCCTCGATCGCGAAAAACACGTCGAGCACCTGCCCGCCGGTCGCGGGCGTGAGCGCCGTGGATTCGTCCACGACCGAGATCCCCGCGGGCGCGTCGAAGTCGATGTCGTCGAACGCAAATCCGTCGGGCACGAAAAACGCCAGATGAAACGCGAACGGCGCGAAGGCCGTGCCCACCGACGCTTCCTGCGTGCCGGTGAGGGTTTGCGCGCCGTCGTCCCACTCCACGTCGCGCACGACCTTGACGCCGCCGAGCACGTGGCGGTTCGTGCCCAGAAACTGCGGATGATCCGCGACGGGGCGCAGCGCCACCACGCGCGGCGTGTGCGCGGGCACCTCCAGCGCGAGTTCGCCGCTCACCGTTCCGAGGTATTGCTCGGTCCAGAATTCGTAGGCGTGATATTCGGCATCCTCGTCGAGCCCGGCGCGCGCGAAATCGATGCCGATCACGTGATCGTCGTCGGGCGTCTCGGGAAACATCGGCGAGGTCAGGTCGCGATTCGAGCCCCAGTTGAGCAACCCGATCACGTGATAGGGCTCGGAGAAATCGGGCACGGGCAGCGAGAGGACTTCGGGAAAATCGCGTTCGAACATATCGAGGGGTCGGCATGCCTGACCGTAGACGGGCATGATGCGCCGGTAGCCGTCCACCCATTCGGGCAAAAGATCCACCAGCCGGTCGCCGATCTTCACCAGCCCGCCCTGCAGCGCCACCGCCGACGCGAAGGTGAGCGACTCGCTCTTCGTGAGCGGCTGGATATTCGTGTCCTCGTGCGCGCGGAAAAAGATGAGGTCCGGGTGATTCACCCACACGCGATTGTGGAACCAGTACTTGCGCACCGAGTCGCGGTACATGGGCTTGAGGCCCTGATTGTCGACAGGGCTCTCGGGATGCTCGCCGTCCCACGAGGGCATGGTGTCGAGGGTGAGACGGATCGAATCGACGAGCCCCACGTTCCAGCCCGTGATCGCGACGTTGAGCAGGAACACGTCCGGCCCCAGCGTGTCGCGCATGATCTTTACGCCCTCGCGGTAGAATTCGCCGCGCGTGGTGTTGGGCTCGTACCACCCCGCGCTCATCGGCGCGCGGTAGGCGAAATCGAGCTTGACCCACTGCACGCCCCAGTCGAGGAATTTTTCCATCAACTGGGCCAGATGCGCCTGCACCTCGGGATTCGTCATGTCGAGGCTCGGCGGATCGACACCGAGCAGTCCGAACAGCCACGGCCCCACGAACCAGTCCGGGTGATCGGCGTAAATCTGCGCGTCGGTGCGCGCGTTGAACGCCTCGACCCAAAGACCCGTCTGAAACCCGAGGCTGTTCGCGCGCGCCAGCAGCCACTCGATGCCGTTCTGATCGCCGTGATCGGGGAAGCGGTCTTCGTACGGCGTCCAGTCGCCGACGAGCGCGTAACCGTCGTCGATCTGGAAATAGTTCATGCCCCAGCGGCGCAGTTCGCGGTCGGCGAAATCCATGTTGTCGACGATGATCGTCTCGTTGATGTTGGTGCCGTAGCCGCCCGACGATCCGCTGCCGCTCCACGAGTTCCAGCCCGCGGGCACGCCAATCTCCGGATGCCGCTCGGTCCAGAGCGTGATGTGGTTCCACGCCTTGAGCCGATCGGCGTAAAGCTCCAGCGCGTCGAAGGGCGTCGCCTGCCCGAAGTCGATGATGAGCGTCTCGGCGGCCAGGTCATCGCCCGGCGCGAGCGTCTTGGCGAAATCGTATTCGCTCGTCGCGTGGAAAACCTGCCCCGGTCCGCCCGCCGAGCGCGGCCCCATGAAAACGACCGGGTAGCCGACCTCGAACGAGAGATACCCCGCGAGCATATTGTCGCCGGTCACCGGGTTGTGGATGAGCGCGCTCCAGTTCGCGAGCGCGGGGGTCGTGCCGGGAAAGATCGGCGTGATGAACTCGAGAAACGTCAGCGTACCGTTGCCCAAGAAACGCAGGTCGCGATCCTCGCCGAACATCAACCTCCCCGCCGGCGGACCCGCGAGCACCACGTACATCGAGCCGACCTTCAGATCGTCACCGGTGGTGTTGGCGACGCGCATATCGGCGAGCACGGCGCTCTGGTTGTCGAGCAGGGCGAACGAGACGACGAGTTCCGGCTCGCCCGCGCGCGGCGCCGCAAAGGTGAGGGCGATTTGCATGCCGTCGCCGAGCGCGCAGGTGTAGTCGCCGGAAGTCCAGTTCGCGAGCGTCATCGCGCCGGTCCGCCATTTGTGCGCGGGGGCCATGACGTTCGACTGCGCGAGCGACTCGGCGCGGTCGATCACCACCACGCCGTCGCCGTCAAGCACGGAATAACGGCCCACCGAACGGTGATAACGCACCGACACGAGGTTGTTCGCGATCACGAGATCGTCGCCGCTCTCGTAAACGATCACGTCGCCGGTCTGCGCGTCGTCGTCAGCATCGTCGTCGGGTAGCGGCGGGAACGTGTCGTCATCGCCCGCCGAATCGTCGTCGTCGGAGTCGTCGTCCGCCGTGTCGTCGTCGACCGGACTGGTGTCGTCGTTGTCATCATCGTCGCCGCATCCGCACGCCGCAAACGCGAGAGCCATCGCCGCCGCGAAAATCCACACGCCGATCCGTGCTTTCATCGCACCGCTCCCCCGCTTCAAGAAAATTTCAGATCACGCACCCCTGCGCCGCGTCCATGTAGCCCTGATCGTCGGCATCGAGCGTGCCGCCTTGATCGAGATCCGCGCCGTCGCACCAGGCGTTGCCCGCGGAGCACGACGCGCCCTCGCCGAAGTCGGTCCACGCCTGCGTGAAGAGGACCGAGTCCGTCGCGTCCACGCCGCCGCTGTCGTCGAGATCCGGCGGCGCGCAGCCGAGCCGCGCCCACGCGCAGTCGAGTGTTATGGGATTATCCACGCACAGCGTCGCCTCGAACCACACGCTCGTCGGCGCGAGCCCGAACGCCACGTGGCGAGCGTTTTCCGTCGGCATCCAGTTGTCGTCGGGACCGATGCACTCGTAGCCGTCGCCCGCGCGGCGAACGGGATAGGTGTATCCGAACCGATCGCGGTAGCGTTGCACACGCCACGGTGCGCGGTCGGTAATCGCCACCAGCCGCGCCTCGATCTGCGCGGCGATTTCGTCGTCGGTGAGCAGCGCCCACGCGGCCGTGTCCGCGAGATTCAGAAGCCCCTCGACGCCGCCGAGAGCCGCGTTGCCCCGCGAGAATCCCTCGAAATATTCCAGCGGGGAATCGATGCCGAACATCCGCGCGTAAAGCGCGCCGTTGTAGAGCAAGTCGTTCGTGGCGGTGATGAGTTCCCGCACGCGCTCGTCGTCGGGGCCGGCGGACGATTTCGCCACAACACCGTACACGAGGCGCGCGAGGATCTTTTCGATCTCCACGAAGTTGCCGAGCGTTTGACGCGCGTGGTCGTAGAGTTCGTCGTCGCCCACGGCGCGGGCGTAGGCGCACAGGTTGACCGCGCCGAGCATGAGCTCGGAAAAGTCGTCCATCATGCCGCCGAGCAGTTCGGGGAACAGGTCGGGCGCGAGCGTCGCGATCAGATCCGCCGCGTCCCACAGCGGAATGCCGAAAATCTCGGCGTCCACCAGATCGCCCCATGTCAGCCCGACAAACGCGTCGTCGATGCCGTTGCACTGATGCAGGGGCAGCGGCGGGCTGATGCCGAGCAGGTCGAAAAGCTGTCGCAGCAGCGAGGTTTCGATCGCGCCGGGCAGCGGCGTTGTCGGCACCGGCCACGACAGGCCGTCGGTCGAAATCGCGTGCGCCACGTAAGCCATCTGGCACGACGCGAGGCTGCCCAGATCCTGCCACTCCACCTCGCCGTCCGGGTTCATCGCGCCCGCGGGCGTGAGCGTGTCGTAGTCGTGCCATTCGTCCACGGTCACGAGCACGTTGTCGTGGGCCACGACGTTGTCGCCGACGCGCCGCGCCGCTTCCGCCGCGCGATGCGCCGCCGCCGCCAGATCCGGTGTGACGCCGTCCAGCGATTCGACCTCGAACGCCGCGATGAAACCCATCGCGTAGTCGGTGAAGTTGTCGCGCGAGTTGTGGTTGCCCCAGATCGCGCCGGTCCACGGCCCGGTCTGCGTGATCATGAACGACGAGCAGCAATCGGACTGCCGCAGAAACGGCGGATCGTGATCGAGCTCATCGAATACGTAGGTGGTCGCGTAGCTCGTCAGCGCGTTGATCGGCTTGTGGTTGAACATCCACTCTTCGGGGTTCTCGCGATAGACGAACGAAACCCCGTCGTAAAACGTGTCGAGAATTTCCTGCTCAAGATCGCCGTCGTACGTCACCGGACCGCTGACGGGCGCGCCGTCGCGCGTGCGCGAGATCGCGTCGCCGATGCCGTCCATCGTGCGCGTCCAGGCGGGGAACGCCTCGCGCGTCGTGAGCCCCGGGTGGCCCGACACGGCCTCGTTGAACACGACGCCCTCGAACATGCGGATGAGCGCGAGTTCCAGATCGCGCCCGCCAACGGCCTGATAGAGCTTCCACGTCGAGTAGAGCGTTTTACCGAAGGGGTTGTTGTCCGAGGGACCCGCCACCACCTCCCAGTCGTCGCCCGACTTCGCGATGGCCGCGCCGGAAAACGCGTTCGCCGCCACCGCGTCGCCCGAAAGCGCGAAACGGTTGAGCGAGAGATTCACGCGCGCGGAGCGCTCCTTGTAGAACAGCCGAAACGCATCGGCCCGCGCGTCGGGATTGGGCGTGGGCGGATCGAAATCGTCGTCGGAATCGTCGTCCGCATCGTCATCGAAGTCGTCATCCGACGTGTCGTCGTCCGGCAGCGGCGGCCACGTGTCGTCGTCGGCCACATCGTCATCCAATGCATCATCGTCGGACGTGTCGTCATCCATGTCGTCGTCGAGAGGAGTCGTGTCGTCGTCCGCGGCATCGCCGGAATTGTCCGATCCCCCACCGCACGCTCCGAACACGCACAACGCCAGAACCGCCAAGATGATTCGGAAAGATGTCATGCGGCGAACATAGCATAACCGGCGAAAGCCCTCACCCCTGCCCATGCGGTCGTATCGGTTTCGGCGCGCCGGAGTCCGCTCCCCGGTTCGACCGGCGACCACCGACCCCGCCCTAAAAAAGAGAGGGGCGGGCACGAAGCCCGCCCCAACGCCAAGCACTTGCAGGAGCACGATTACCGGGTCGACACCAGCGTATCGACGACCGAGGGGTCGGCGAGCGTGGAGGTGTCACCCATGTTGGTCAGGTCGTTGGCCGCGATCTTCTTGAGGATGCGGCGCATGATCTTGCCGGAGCGCGTCTTGGGCAGCGAATCGGCCCAGTGGATGATGTCGGGCGTCGCGATCGGGCCGATTTCCTTGCGCACGTGCGCGACGAGTTCCTTTTTCAGGGCTTCGGATTTCTCGACGCCCTTGTTCAGCGTGACGTAGGCGTAGATGCCCTGGCCCTTGATCTCGTGCGGATAACCGACGACCGCCGCCTCGGCGACCGACGCGTGGGACACGAGGGCGGATTCGACCTCGGCCGTTCCCATGCGGTGGCCCGACACGTTGATGACGTCGTCGATGCGTCCCATGAGCCAGAAATCGCCGTCCTTGTCGACGCGCGCGCCGTCGCCCGTGAAATAGCGGCCGGCCATCTGGACGAAGTACGTGTTTTTGAAGCGCTCGTGATCGCCGTACACAGTGCGCATGAGTGCCGGCCAGGCCTGGTCGATCACCAGATAGCCGCCCTCGTTCGTGTCGGCCGGGCTGCCGTCTTCACGCACGACCACCGGCTTGACGCCGAAGAAGGGGAGCTGCGCCGAGCCGGGCTTGATGCCGCGCACGCCGGGCATCGGGGAGATCAGAATGCCGCCGGTTTCGGTCTGCCACCAGGTGTCCACGATCGGGCAGCGTCCGCCGCCGACGGTGTTGTAGTACCAGATCCACGCCTCGGGGTTGATCGGCTCGCCGACCGTGCCCAGCAGCTTGAGGCTCGACAGGTCGTGCTTCTTCACGTGCTCCTCGCCCTGGCTGGCGATGGCGCGGATGGCCGTGGGCGCGGTGTAGAAGATGTTGACCTTGTACTTGGCGCAGATCGCCCAGAAGCGGTCGGGGCCCGGATAGGTCGGGATGCCCTCGAACATGACCTGCGTGGCGCCGTTGGCCAGCGGGGCGTACACGATGTAGCTGTGCCCGGTGACCCAGCCGATGTCGGCGGTGCACCAGAAGATGTCGCCCTCGTGATAGTCGAAGATGTATTTGAATGTCGTGGCGGTGTAGACCATGTACCCGCCGATGGAGTGCAGCACGCCCTTGGGCTTGCCGGTCGATCCCGAGGTGTACAGGACGAACAGCGGGTCCTCGGCGTCCATGATCTCGGGCTCGCAGACCGGGGCGACCTTCGCCAACTCGTCGTGATACCAGTGGTCGCGACCGTCGAACCAGGTCACCGGCTCGTTGTTGCGCTTCACGACGAACATCGTGTCGACCTTGTGGCCGGCCTCGGCGCACAGGCGGATCGCTTCGTCGGCGGCGTCCTTCAGGGGGACGGGCTTCTTGCCGCGGAAGGTGCCGTCGGAGGTCACGACGACATTGCAGCCGGAGTCGAGGATGCGGTCGCGCAGCGCCTCGGCCGAAAATCCGCCGAACACGACACTGTGGATCGCCCCGATGCGCGCGCAGGCGAGCAGCGCCACGGGCAGCTCGGGAATCATCGGCAGGTAGATGGAAACGCGGTCGCCTTTTTTCACGCCGTGCGCCTTGAGCACGTTCGCGAACTTGCAGACGTCCTCATAGAGCATGCGGTAGGTGATCCGCCGCTCTTCGCTCGGGTCGTTGCCTTCCCAGAAGTACGCGACCTGATCGCCGCGCGTTTCGAGGTGGCGGTCCAGGCAGTTGACCGTGATGTTGGTCTTCGCGCCGGTGAACCACTTGATGTCGACCTTGTTGAAGTCGGACCCGTAGACCTTGTCCCACTTCTTCGCCCACCAGTAGCCCTCGGCGATCTCGCCCCAGAAGCCGTCCGGATCGGAGATCGACCGGTCGTACATCTTCTTGTACTCGTCGTACGACTTGATGTACGCCTTCTCGCGGTAGAGCGGCGGAACCTCGAAGACGCGGTCTTCCAGGCTCATCGACGTGATAGTCTTCTTCTCCTCTGCCATGATCAGTTCCTCCCCAGGTGCTTGAGCGTCCTTGGGACGCA
Organism: Deltaproteobacteria bacterium; assembly: GCA_020845895.1. Lineage (NCBI taxonomy): Bacteria > Pseudomonadati > Myxococcota > Myxococcia > Deltaproteobacteria bacterium. The sequence goes on from JADLEX010000086.1 coordinate 9,247, forward strand.
TCCTATGGGTCCCGGTTTCGAAATTCCGTGATCCCAAGGGGCGTCATCGCCAATTGTGAAAAACCCAATGACAAGACACGCTGAATGATGCCTCATTCAGAGGCCACGGCATTGTGCGCGAATCGCCGGGGCGTGTCAACACGCGAATCGACTCGTAAGACGGGAATTTCCGGGGGTTTCGACCGGCGACGCGGCGAGGAGAACCGTTGCCGGGTTCGTTGTGGAAGGAATCGAATTTCCGACGAATCGATCCGATCCGGCTCCCTCCGAACGCCTCGCACCAAGAGTGTTTGTACGGTTATTGTTCGCATAAAGGAGCGCGCATCGACGAAGCTCGTCCGAAACGCGGTTGCCTTCGACGATTCCTCGAACCTTGACGCGATCAGCGAATTCCGTATATTGGGAATTAGCGAATTTCGCTGCATCGGAGACGATGATCATGGGTTCGGTTCTCAAAATCACTCGCAACGGCGTCATTACCCTGCCCGCGAAGTTTCGCCGGTCGCTCGGGCTGCGCGAAGGCGACCTCGTGAATGCGGAGCTTCGGGACAATGCCATCGTCGTGCGTAAGGCCGCCGTCGTGGATGCCGAGGACGCGTGGTTCCACACGAAGGAATGGCAGGCGATGGAAGCGGAGGCCGACGCCGACATCGCAGCCGGACGCGTGGCGGGTCCATTCTATTCCGTCGAGGAATTTCGGGCCGATCTGGATGACGCGGCCCGCCGGTCCAAGTCGAAATCCCGCAAATCCGAATGAAGGGGTTTCGCCGAACCGCGGCATTCGAGAAGGATTACGCGCGGCTGCCGCAATCGGTGAAGGATGCGTTCTGGGAGCAGGTGGCGCTTCTGTTCACCAACCCCCGACATCCGTCCCTCGACATCAAGAAAATGCAGGGGCATCGCGACATCTGGCGCGGTAAGATTTCACGCGGCTATCGCTTCACATTCGAGATCGACGGCGAATTCTATCGGTTTCGCCGGATCGGCCCGCACGACATTCTGAACAAGCCCTGAGCCTCGGCGACACGCGCCGAAATCGCTCCGCGCGCCGAAATTCTTACACCCGCCGTACGCCCTCGTGCCACAGGTCGAGATGCCGCGCGACGTCGGCGTCGGCCATGCTCGGCGCGAAGCGCCGGTCCTCGCGCCAGACCGCGGTCACCTCGTCCTTGTCGCGCCAGACCCCCGCCGCGAGACCCGCGAGGAACGCCGCGCCGAACGCTGTCGTCTCCACGTTCGTCGGTCTCGAGATCGGGCAACGCAGGATGTCCGATTGGAACTGCATGAGCAGGTCGTTCGCGCTCGCGCCGCCGTCGACGCGCAGAACGGTCATTTTTTGGCCGAAGTCGCGCTCCATCGCCTCGAAGACCTCGTAGTTTTGCCACGCGATTCCTTCGAGCGTCGCGCGGGCGATGTGCGCCGTGGTGGTGCCCCGGTTGAGGCCCCAAATCACGCCGCGCGCGTCGGGGTTCCAGTGCGGCGCGCCGAGGCCCGTGAGCGCCGGAACGAAGACCACCCCGCCCGAGTCGGGCACCGACGCGGCGAGGGATTCGACATCGCGGCTCGCGGGGATGGCCTTCAAACCGTCGCGCAGCCACTGCACCGCCGCGCCCGCGATGAAGCACGAGCCTTCGAGCGCGTACGCCGTCTCGCCGCGCACGCGCCACGCCACGGTGGTGAGCAGACGGTGCTTCGAGTGGACGATCTGTGCGCCGGTGTTCATGAGCGTGAAGCTGCCCGTGCCGTAGGTGCATTTCGCCATGCCCGGCTCGAAGCACGCCTGACCGAAGAGCGCCGCCTGCTGATCGCCCGCGATGCCCGACACGGGGATGCCGTCGGGCAGCGTCGCAAGACCCTTCGTATGCCCGTAGATGTGACTCGAATCGAGCACCTCGGGCAGGATGTTGCCGGGCACGTGCAATAGTTCCTGCAGCTCGCCGTCCCAGTTCAGCGTTTCGAGATTCAGCATCAGCGTGCGGCTCGCATTGGACACATCGGTGACGTGCGCGCCGCCGGTGAGCCGCCAGACGAGAAACGTGTCCACCGTGCCGAACGCGACGCGCCCTTCGCGCGCTTCGGCCTCGAGGCCATCCACGTTTTCGAAGAGCCAACGCACCTTGGTGCCCGAGAAATACGGATCGAGCAGCAGACCGGTCTTTCGCGCGAACAAGTCTTCGAGACCCTGCTCCTTCATCTCGCGGCAGATGTCCGCCGTGCGTCGGCACTGCCACACGATCGCGTTGTGGTACGGCGCGCCGGTGCGCCGGTTCCACACGATCGACGTTTCGCGCTGGTTGGTGATGCCGATCGCCGCGATGCGCTCCGCGCTCATGCCCGGTGCCGCGAGCGCCATGCGAAGCGCCGCCTCGACCGAGCCCCAGATGTCCGCGGGGTCGTGCTCCACCCAGCCGGGTTTCGGATAGATCTGGCGGTACTCCTGATACCCGCGCGCGACGACATTCAGCTTCGTGTCGATGATCAGAACCGTGCTGCCCGTGGTGCCCTGGTCGATGGCGAGAACGAGATCCGGCATGGCCTCTCCTCAAGTGCGTCGATGTCAAACGGGAAGGGCGCGAACGCGCGTGGCGCAGTATGCCGCGAAAGGCCCACATTTGGGAAGAAAAAAACGAAGCGCCGCGGGCGGATGAAGGGTTCAACCTCCCGGATCGCCGAGGAACAACGACGATGACTGAATAGCGATTCAGGTCATCAAGGCCGGTTTCCGCCGACCGAGCCCGGAATACCCTTGGTTATCGGCAAATTTTTAGAAGAGATAAAATTTTTCTTGACATTTCGGCCCGACATAAGAAAACTGGCCGGTATAGAGCAAGCTGCGTGACGGAGCTGGTGACCTGGCGAGAATTTCGGTCACCGGGTTTCTTCGTCGATTTTGCGAGGGGCATGTCAAGGCCGGGGGGTGGAGATGAAGTTCTTGCACGTTGAGCATCGGCGGATCGGGATGCGGATATGGATCGCGGTTGCGGGAGCGGCGATCGCCTGCGCGGCGCTCGCGACGGGGGTCGCCTCCGCACAGAGCGAGGTGGTCTGTCCGCCGGACGATCCCGGCTTCCTGATCGACGACGGCACCTTTGAGGGCGAATTCCAGATCAACAACGGCACCTCACCGATCGTGACGTGCTTCGTGCCGGATGCGTATCCCTCGTACCTCAACGAGGCGTCGGTCTACCTGACCGATTCCAGCGGCGGCGGCGCGATGGCGTGGGTGGTGTACGTGGACCCCGACGGCGACGGCCCGCCCGAAGGCGACGCCATTTTCACGTCGCCCGCGTTCACGCCGGTGATCGGCGACTGGAACGACGTGGACTTCAGCGCGGTCACCGAGCTCGACGCGGGAATTCATTCGGGTTCTTGGTGCGTCGGACTCAAGAAAGCGGGGAACGGCGGGACGAACTACGTCGGCCTCGACACCGACCTGCTCGACTTCAATAGTTGGGTGCGCATTCCCACGGGATGGTCGCCGACCGACGACTACGGCTTCGAGGGAACCTTTGCGATTCGCGGCGTGCGCCAGTACTGCACGACGACGACCACGACGACCACGACGACCACAACCACAACAACGACGACACCCTCGACGACCACAACGACGCCGACGACGACCACCACGGTTGAACCGACGACAACGACGACGACCGAACCCACCACGACCACGACGATCCCGGACGGCGACGACGACAGCGATGACGACACCGGCGACGACGACAGCGATGACGACACCGGCGACGACGACGACGACACCGCCGACGACGATTCCGATGACGACGCCGGCGACGACGATGCGACGGACGATGACACAGCCGATGACGACGCAAGTGACGACGACACGGCGGATGACGATGCCGGGGATGATGACACCGCCGACGACGACACCGCCGACGACGATTCGGATGACGACGCCGATGACGATGTCGACGACGATGCCGACGACGACATCCATCCGGGCGACGACGACGTGACCGACGACGACGCGTCCGACGACTCCGGCGACGCGCCGAGCGATGTCGACGGCGAGCGACCGGGCTCCGGTAGCGGTGGGTGCGGCTGCTGAGCGGAAACTGACTCCCTCCTGAGACGGGGCGCGAACGATCGGGTTTCGCGCCCCGATTTTTTTCCTTTCGAGCCCGCATAGCCCGCAACGCACGAAATCTTCCTTCCCTTCCCGTCCGGCGTCGCCTACAATTGACGGACACGTGACAAGGAGACGGCGATGTGGTGGCGGCTTTTCGCGTTGGTGGTGACGGCTGCGCTGGCGATTTCCGGCTGCGGCGGCGACGATGACGACGACTCCGGCGGCGCATCGGACGACGATGCCGATGACGACGCGGATGACGATATGGCCGACGATGACATGGACGACGATGCGGCGGGGCCGACGATCAGCGCCGCGACCTTCAACGCCGGGCTCGCGCACGGCTACGTGCCGTATGCCGACGAACGCGTGAGCCTGATCGGCGACGCGCTGGCCGCGTACGACGACGCCGACGTGCTGTGCCTGCAGGAGGTGTGGACCGACGAGGACGTGGCGGCGATCGGCGCGGCGGCCGAGGCGAATTTCCCGTATCAGTACCGCCACGATTCGGGCGACGACTGGCTCGCCATGCCCGACGAACCCGCCCCCTGCGACGACCTGACCGACGTGCAGGACTGCGCGAGCACGAACTGCGACGGCTTGTCGGGCGCCGAGTTCACCGACTGCATGGTTTTCAGTTGCATTGCCGAATTGGCCGCCCTGCCCAATGAGTGGTGCTTCGCGTGCCTCGCGGCGAATATCGACAAGCCGCTCGACGACATCGTGGACGTGTGCACGAATCCCGGCCCGCCGCCGCGCCAGTACAGCGGCGAGAACGGCGTGATGCTGCTGTCGAAGTACGAACTCGAGGACGCGCAGAAGATCGACCTGTCGTTCTTTCTCATCACGCGCGTCGTGCTCTACGCGAAGGTGACTGTTGACGCCGCGCCCGTTCACCTGTTCTGCACGCACCTGTCCGTCGAGGTCGAGCCGCTGCCCTACCTCGGCGAATACGACAGCTTCGCCGACGAGAATCTGCAGCAGGCGCTCGCGATCGTGGACGAGGTGGACGCTCGCGCCGGCGCCGAGACGGCGGTGGTGATGGGCGATTTCAACGCGGGACCGTCTGGCGACGGATACACGGCGACCTACCTCGACACGTACAACGCGCTCGTCGGCGCGGGTCTTCGCGCGCCGTTTGTTGAACTCGTGCCCGAGTGCACCTTCTGCAACGAGAATCCGCTGACGGGCGACGCGACCTCGGTGTTGATCGACCACGTGCTCTTCGGCGGCGCGGCGTCGGCCGCGTTCACCGCCGAGCGCATCTTCGACGAGGTCGTGGACATCGCCGGCGAGACGGCGGACGGACGCCTGTCCGATCACTACGGGGTCATGGCGACGATGAATTGACGACCGGACGGCGACTTCGCGGGCACGCGGTCCGCGTCGCGCACGCCGCTCACGCCGTCGCCTCCAACCGCTCTCGAACGCGCCGCAAAGTTTTCGCGGCGCGTTCGATTTTCGCTGAGTTCACGTTCAAACCGCGGCTCGCGAGAAATTCCGCTTCCCGCCGACGCATCTTCGTCAGCGCGGCGGTTCCCGCGTCGGTGGACCGAACGAGGCCGGAACGCCGATGGACCGGGTTGTCCTCGATCCGGGCCAGACCCGATGCGACGAGGTCGTTCACCAGTCCCTGAATGTGCTGTCGGGTGACGCGCCGCGCACGGGCGATGTGCGGCACCGAGGCCGGTCCGTGCCGTTCCACGTGCTCGAGCACCGCGCGTATGCCGGGGGAAATCGTGCCGTCGGCATGGATCTCCTCGCCCGATTTCACGAGCGCGTGCCACAGCAGGCGGACTTCATCGAAGAGTTTCTCGGCGGACGTCATGACAATCAATTTGTCATTATGACAACCACATTGTCAATTGGTTCGATCTCGCGGCGAAAGAAGAATTCCGGAAAACCGTCACTCGCGTTCGCGTTTGCGCTGGAGTTGCGTGGAGACTCGTCCGGTTTTGGGCGGGTTGAGGGTTTTGTGTCAGCGCGCGAATTCGACGCGCAGGCCCGCGGGCACGGGGCCTTCGAGGTCCACGACCACGAGGGCGTAGGGCTGCGTGAACGCCTCGGTGACCATCGATCCGGGCGCGGGCTGCGTCTCGCGCAGTCGGACAATCAGCCGGTCGCCGACGCGCTTGACGCCGACGATGTCCACGGAGAATCCCCCGGTGGGCCGACTGCCGAGCGCAACGCCGACGACGACCTGCCGCGCAAAATCGACCGGCGGCAGCGGCGGGGGCGACGCGAGCGGCGTGTGGACGCGGGCCCAGAGCTGCTCCCAAGACGCCTCGTCGCGCACGAGCAGTCGCTGGGCGCGCGTCCAGCCGGAATACTGACCTTCGTACTCGGCGATCACCGCCGCTTCGACGAGCCGGCCTTCGTCGGGCTTCGCCTCGACTCGCTCGACCCTCCGCGACGCGGTTCCCGCACCCGCGCCCCGGCCCGCGCCCCGGCCCGCGCCTTGGCCCTCGCCGCCGGTGCGAACCGCGCCGAGCACGCGCGCGCCCGTACCATAGCCCGTCGGCTGCATCCGCGAGGCGAGGCCCGTCGCGGCCTCCTCTTCCTCGGTGAGCGCTTCGTTTTCGAGGTCGGCCTCGTCGCGGTCGTCGGTGGTGTCGTCGATGATGTAGGGCGGAATGCTCATTTCGTCGTCGGCATAGGTGACGAATCCCGACGAAACGGGCTGCACCGCCATACCGCGATCCATGCCGCCGAAGAATGCGCCGGGCGAGTCTTCGTAAGGCGCGGAGGCCATGACCGGCGGCGGCGCGGACGGAGCGGGGCGCGCGGGAGCCGGGAGCGCGTCGTCCTTGGCGGCTTCCTTCTTCTTCGCCTCGCTCTTTGCCGTTTCGCTTTTGGCGGCGACGCGGTTGTCGTCACGCGGCGGCGAGGCCGGACGCGGCGCGGTTTCGGCGACTTTCGCCTCTTTCTCGGCGATCGGTTGGGCAACGGCTCCGTGCGACACGGTGCCGATCGCGCCCACGGTAATTCCGCCACCGCCCCCACCGGCCACTTCGCCCGTTCGGGGTCCCATCGTTCCACCCACCAGCCCGGGCTGCTCCGGAGCCGCGGCGGGCGCCGCCGTGAGTTTCCCGGCGACGGCCGTTTCGCCCGTCCCCTTCGTCGCGGTCGCGGCGTCGCTCTTCTTGCCGAGCATGTTGACGGGGGCGAACAGCTTGTCCGCGGATTCGTGCGTCGCGGGCGAGGGCGCCTCGGGCGCGGGATCGGCGACTTCGCTCGTCGCCGCCTCGGCCTTGGGGCGCTCCGGGACGACGAGGGTGACGCGCGTTTCCTCATTCTTCTTCGCGGACTCGGCCGGTTTGTCGGCGAGCATCGCGTCGTGAACGGTGACGGTTTCGATTTCGAGGGGCAGCGCGCCCTTTTCGGCGACCTGTCCCGAGAACTGCGTGTAGACGACGATCCCCGCGACAATGGCGATCATCGCGGAGGCGTAGACGGGCGAGGGCACGGCGGCGAACCATTCCGCGATGCGCGCGGCGAGGCTCGGGCGGCGCGACGTGGCGCGCAGGATGCGCTCGTGCAGCTCGATCGGCGGGGACGGCGACGGCAGATCGCGCACCGCCTCGTGGGCGAAACGCGCGGCCTCGACATCCGCGACCAGATGTGGGTTTGCGGCGAGCCACTGCTCGACGCGGCGGGCGTGCGTCTCGGGGAGCGACCCCTCGACGTACTCCGCGAGCCAGATTTCCAAATCCTCGTCCAACATCATGTCTTCGTTCGACATCATCCCGGGTCCCTAATTCAGTGCCTTTGCGAACGGGTCGTCGCCCAGAGCCTTCTTCAACCGCTTGGCGAGTTCCGCGCGGCCCCGAAAAATCCGGCTCTTGACGGTGCCCAGCGGCAGCCCCGTCGCGGAGGAAATGTCCTCGTAATCCATGTCGTCCACGTCCCGCATGAACAGGACGAGACGGTATTCCTCGGTCAGCTCGGCCATCAGTCGACGCACCAGCACCTGCATGCGCCGCGAATCGTATTCCTCGTCGGCCCCCCGCGCGGGATCGGCGAACTGCCGGACGGGCCGCTCTTCGTCCTCGTCGGGCAACGCATCCATGGAGTCGTGCTGGTAGTATCGGCGGCGCGAGAGGTATTTCAGCCGGTTCTTGCAGTGGTTTCCGGCAAGTTGGAACAGCCAGGTCGAGAACTTCGACTCCCCGCGAAACGAGGCCAATTTTTCCCAGACACGCACAAAGATCTCCTGCGTCAGGTCCGCCGCCTCGGCGGTATTGGGCACGTAGCGGTACGCGAGGGCGTAAATGGGCCGTTGATAACGCCCCACCAGCGCCTCGAACGCCTCGTGCTCCCCCGCGCGGACGCGTTCCACCGCCTCCGCATCGGGGTCTCGGACCCCTGCGCTCAAGATCAGCTCCATGCCCGGAGATAGACACCGCCGCCCTGGACCGGTTCCACGGCGTCTTTCCGGTCGGTTCGGCGCAAGATACCCCACCGCCCCGGCGGCGTAAACCGAGAATGGGGCAGGGCGAGAGGCCGCCCCCGCGTCGCGTTACTTCTTCTTCAGCTTCTTGGCCTTGGGTGAAGATTTCGCCCGGACGCGATCAGCCTTGCGTTCCCGGTCATCGTTCGCGGCGACGAGGCCCGGCACCGGCCGCGCGGCGGTTTCCCGGGCGCGCGTGATCGATCGACCGCTCTCGCGGGTGACGCGCGGCCGACTTGGACGAACGTCCTTCACCGCGTCGCGTTGAATCCGGTCCACGCGCTCACGGTCACCCTCGACACGTCCGCCGTTGCCGTTCCCGCCGCCATCGTGTCGATCAACGCGGTCGTCGCGCCCGTCTCGATGGTCGCGATCCCGATCGGAATCTGGGTGGTGTCTTCCGCCATGATCGCGGTGACCGCGGCCGTCGTGATGGCGGTGGCGAGGACTGTGATGCACCGCGTGATGACGGCACCCACGCACCCAGCCGTGACCGTGCCACCAATATCCGTGGCAAACATGGTGCGTGTGGTGGAACCACCAGCCGCCGTACACGAAGGTGATCGGCGTCGATGTGCTTTCGACCACCACGCGCGGTTCCGGCGGCGCGGGTTCGCTCAGGCAAGGGCCGATGGCGTGCGTGCGCAGGTAATCGCGTTGCGCGGGCGTGAGTTCGGCCTCGATCTCGGCGTACGTCGCCGAGCCGAGTTCGTCCTGTCGCGCGAGTTCGGCCTCGCGCTCGGTTTCCAGCGCCGCCGCTTCGGTCGATCCCGCGTCGAGACGGTCGTCGATGTCGTCGATGCGCGCGCCGATGACGTCGGCCTCGCGGGCGTTTCGGTCGATGATCCGCCCGATGCGCGCCTGCTGCGTCGGGGACAGGGCGACGGAAGGCGGCGCGTCCACGAAGAAGCCCGTGCCGTCGATGCGCGTCCAGCACATCGGCTCGGCCGCGGCGCTCGCGGCGAAAAGACAAAACAGGATCAGGGGAAGGAGAACGCGGAAGGATACTCGTTTCATGGCGCCACGCTCCCGTCCGGCGCGCGGCAATTCCGCGGCGAATCCGGACCGGTGACGCTCATCCACGCATCGTGCATACGGCTTTTTTTCGCGCGACGCGACAAATCGCCCGCGACGCAAGGGGGATTATAGACGAAAATCGCCGCGAGTACACAAGAATCGGAAAGAGTCCGTATTCGAACCGTCGGGGCTGGGTGGACTTGGCGACCAAGGCCGCATTCCCGGCGCGTTCCCGAGAGTCGGCCGAGTTGCCGCGATCGGTGATGTGATCGCGGGTTCCCAACCTCCATCGACGACAAAGTTGACCCCTCATGACCGAGGTGTTAGCACCTCCCCATGAACGACGTGGAACTTCAAAATCTCATCGCCGGCGGTGAATCGGAGAGCGCGGAATTCAAGAAGTCCACCGGTCAGCGGACGGAGGCGGCCAAGACCGTCTGCGCCATGCTCAACGGCAACGGAGGCCATGTTCTTTTTGGGGTCACGAACCGGGGCGTAGTCGTCGGGCAGCAGGTTTCCGCAACGACGCTCGAGGATCTGGCCAATGAGTTCCGCAAGATCGAGCCGCAAGTGACGCCCACGCTGGAAACTGTCGACCTGGCGAACGGGCACGCGGTGATCGTGGTGACCACCCCCGGAGGCGACGGTCCGTACACGTTTGACGGTCGGGCGTACACGCGGTCGGGAGCGACGACCCAGCGGATGGCGAAAAACACCTACGAGAACCTGCTCTCGTTCCAGTTGCACCCGTCGAAGCGTTGGGAGAACCAGCCCGCGGTGGGAGCCGGGTTGGACGACCTGGATCATGAAGAGATCCTTCGCGTCCGCGACGAAGCCATCCGTCAGCGAAGCATTTCCGCCGGAACCAGCATGGACATCGGCGACATCCTGGATCGCCTCGAACTGAGGAAGGATGGCGTTATAACGCAGGCCGCGCTCGTGCTTTTCGGAACGGGAAGGTTTTCCGCCAACTACCCGCAACTGCTGTTGAAGACGGGCCGCTTCCGGGGAACCAAGATTACGGGCGATATCCTGCACAACCGGCAGGAGCAAATGAACGCCTTCACCATGATGCGGGAGGGCATGGCGTTTTTCGACCGGATTCTTCCGCTGGCCTCCCATTTCCCGAAAGGAAAAATTCTGCGCGAGGATCGGCTGCCGGTACCGCCCGAGGCGCTGCGTGAGATCCTGCTTAATGCGATTATCCACCGCGATTACGCGCCGTCCTGGGGCTACGTCGCCATCGCGGTTTTCGACGACCGGATCGAGATCGTCAGTTCGGGTCTGCTGCCGCCGGGCATCACCGTGGACATGCTGTCCGGGCCGCACCTGTCCAAGCTGCGTAATGCCCGGATCGCCCAGACTTTCCATCGGATCGGGGCGATTGAAGCTTGGGGGCGCGGCACGAATCGGGTCATCGCCGAATGTAAAAAGTATGGGCTTGGCCCGCCGACGTTCCGCGAGGAATCCGGATTCCTGATCGTCACGTTCAAAGCGCCGATCGGGCCCGGGGCCGATGCTCAAAAGCGAGTTGGGGCAGAGTCGGTGGCAGAGTCAGTGGCAGAGTCAGTGGCAGAGTCACTTCTCGACCGGATCCAATTGGTTCTGAATGCTGGCCCCCTCTCCAAAGCGGAAATCGCTGGTGGTCTCGGTAAAAAAGCGGTCACTGGCACACTGAACCGGGCGATCCGAAAGCTCCTCGATGACGGAGCAATCGATTTCACGATCCCCGACAAGCCGAATAGCCGTCTGCAGAAGTACCGGTTGGTCGCGAAAAACAAACGGACCGTGAAATGACCCCAATTCAACCCGGACTGGACATTCCAACTCCGGCCGGCGACCCTCTCCCCGAGAGCCGTTTCCTGAATACGAGTGCGACAGCCGAGGTCCGCCGCCGCTTGACGCTCCGGGGGGGCGTTGGCAGACTTGCGCCGAATTTTCCCGGAGAGTCGCGTTGAAACACGCCATCGTCGCTTGTGCGCTCGTCATCGTCGCGTCGGTCGCCGCCGCGGGGTGCGGCAGCGAATCGAAAACGCCCGAGGAGTGCCCGAGCTTTCAGGACTGGCAGATCTATCCGCCGAACGGCGGACCGGACACGCAGTTCGAACTGTTCGTGATGCTCAAGGACAAATCGGCCAACACGCGCGTCGAGGGCATCCGCGCCGATCTGTTCACGTCGGACGGGCGCGGCACCGGCGTGGCGTACGACCTCGTGCAGTCCGATTCCGACGGCAAGCGCTATCTGCGCTCCTTCGCCGGGTCGGAGATTTGCGAGGAAGGCGTGTGCAACGTCTACTTTCAGGTCGTGGCCACGCACGAAAAAGGCTGCATCAAGGGCTTCGACACCGACATGTTCCAGGTCGCGTATCCCGGCGCGGGATCGGATGATGACGCCGACGACGACACGGACGACGACGCGTCGGACGATGACAGCGACGACGACGCGACCGATGACGATGCCGACGACGATACCGCGGGATGACGCGCCCGCCCTCCGAGTTTGACGCGCGCGCCTACCTCGCCTCGCGCCGCGACCGGGTGGACGCCCACCTCGAACAGGTCATGGACCTGCGTTCGGATTTATTCGGGGGAATCGTCGAATCGATGCGTTACAGCCTGTTCGCCGGGGGTAAGCGCGTGCGCCCGATCCTCGCCCTCGCCGCGTGCGAGGCGGTGGGTGGCGACATCGAGCTGGCTTTGCCCGCGGCGTCGGCGCTCGAACTCATGCACACCTACACGTTGATCCACGACGACCTGCCCGCGATGGACAACGACGACTTTCGCCGCGGCCGCCCCACCAACCACAAGGTGTATGGCGAGGCGATGGCGTTGCTCGCCGGGTGCGGGCTGCTGTCGATCGCGTTCGAGATTGTCGCGCGGCAGGCGACCGAGGGCCGCATCGCGCACGAACGAGCGACGCGGGCGATTGCGATGCTGGCCGATGCGATCGGCTGGCGCGGGGTGATCGGCGGGCAGGCCATCGACATCGATGCGACCGGCAAGGAGATCGATCTCGCGCGCGTGCGCGACATCTGCTTTCACAAGACCGCGACGCTGATCGCGGCGTCGGTGACCGTCGGCGCGGTCGCGGGCGGCGGCGACGAGGCGCAGATCGCGGCGCTCGGGCGTTACGGCCGGGCGATCGGCCTTGCGTTTCAGGTCGCCGACGACATCCTCAACGTCGAGGGCGATGCCGAAAAGCTCGGAAAGGGCACCGGCACCGACGCCGGCGCGGGCAAAACGACCTTTCCGTCGGTCATGGGTCTGGACGGCGCGAAGACCTACGCCCGGGAGCTGCTCGACGAGGCGAATGCGGCGCTCGCGCCCTTCGGTCCGCGCGCCGACGCCCTGCGCGCCATCGCGGACTACATCGTCACACGCGACCGGTAGCGAAGCCGCGACCCCTGGCGCCAACAACCAACAACCAAAAACCCTCTCGTACGCGAACCCACCGTTCCTGAGTTAAATCATCGACTTTGTCGCTTGACTTGGTCTAGATGCGCCTTACCTTGTGGATACGCGCAGTGGCGCGCATCGACGCGTTTTCGATTCCTCGGGAATCTCAACACATTGGAGACGACATGCACCAGCTTCCGGATCTGCCTTACGCGTTTGACGCCCTGGAGCCGTACATCGACGCGCGCACCATGGAAATCCACCACGACAAGCACCACGCGGCGTACGTCGCGAACGTGAACAAAGCCCTCGAAAACGTGACCGAGGACGCCCTGAAGACGATGGACATCGTCTCGCTGATGAAGCACCTCGAAGCGGTACCCGAGTCGGTTCGCACCGCGGTGCGCAACAACGGCGGCGGCCACTGCAACCACTCGTTGTTCTGGGAACTCATGAGCGCGGGCAAGGGCGGCACGCCCAAGGGCGACGTCGCGGCGGCGATCCAGAAGGAATTCGGCGCGTTCGAGGCGTTTCAGGAGAAGTTCGAGACCGCGGCGACCACGCGCTTCGGCTCGGGCTGGGCGTGGCTGTCGGTGAAGGACGGCCGGCTCGTCGTCTCCAGCACGCCGAACCAGGACAACCCGTTCATGGACGGATCGGGCACGCCGATCCTCGCGCTCGACGTGTGGGAGCACGCGTACTACCTGAAGTACCAAAACCGTCGCCCCGAGTACGTCAAGGCGTTCTGGAACGTCGTAAACTGGAACAAGGTCGCCGACCTCTACGCGGCGGCGCTGAAGTAGATCGAAGTCGATCATCGCGCGACGACGGCCTCCTTCGGGAGGCCGTTTTCGTTGAAGCCGGGAGGTGGTTTGCGTCGAAACGCCCGGTGTGTGCGCTGTCGTGTTCGGAACCGCCATGTCGATGGGGTTTCGATGACAGCAGACGGATCGGGCGATCACCGCGTGCCGAGGACGTCCTGAATCCTGCCGAGCAGGCTCTCGATGGAAAACGGTTTGTGAACGAGCGGTGTGTCGTCGCCGATCACACCGTGCTGCGCCATGATGTCGTCGGTGTAACCCGACATGTACACCACGGGCAGTTCCGGACGCACGCGGCGGAGCCGCTCGGCGAGCTCTCGCCCGTTCATGCGCGGCATCACCACGTCGGTCAGCAGCAGCGCGATCGCCGGCCCGTGCTCGGCGAACGCTTCCAGAGCCTCGTCGCCGCTCGCGGCGGTCACCACGCGATAGCCGTAACTTTCCAGCACGCGCTTCGTCAGGTCGCGCACGATGTCCTCGTCCTCGACGACCAGAATCGTGCCGGTGCCGCGCATGAGGGGCACCGGTGCGGCGGCTGCGGCGATCTCGGGTTCGTCGAGCCCGGCGCGCGGAAACGCGATGCGAAACACCGTCCCCTGCCCCGGACTCGACGAGGCTTCGATGTAGCCGTGATTTTGCCGCACGATGCCGTAGACGGTGGCGAGGCCCAGCCCCGCGCCGAGGCTCAGTTCGCGCGACGTGAAGAACGGCTCGAACACATGCGCGAGCTCGCTCGCATCCATGCCCGGGCCGTTGTCCGAAAACGACATCATCACGTAGTCGCCGATTTCGATCTCGCCGCGGAACAGTCCCATCGCCTCGCGGTGCGTCAGGTTCCGCGTCGCGATCTCGATGCGCCCGCCGGCGGGCATGACGTCCCGCGCGCCCGCCGCGAGGTTGAGCAGGACCTGGTCGATCTGGCCCGTGTCGAGCATCACCTTCCACAGCTCATCGCCGGGTTCGAAACGCAGATCCATGTCCTCGCCCAGAAGCCGCGAGAGCACCTGCGTCGAAGACGCCAGAACGTCGTTGAGATCGACGACGCGCGGGGCGATCGCCTGACGGCGCGAGAACGCGAGCAGTTGCTGCGTGAGCGCCCCCGCACGCCCGGCGGCCTTTTTCACCTCGAGCAGGTCGGCGCGCAGGGGATTTCCCTCGGGTAGCGACGCGATGCCCATCTCCACGTAGCCGGTGATTCCCGTGAGGATGTTGTTGAAGTCGTGCGCGACACCGCCGGCCAGACGCCCGATCGCTTCCAGCTTGCGCGCTTCGTCGAGCTTGTCGCGCAGCGTCGTCGCGTCGGCCAGCGCCTCCTTCTGCTCGGTGATGTCGGTGTGCGTGCCGGCGATGCGCAGCGGCGCGCCGTCGGCGTCGCGCTCCACCACGCGCCCACGCGAGAGGATCCAGCGCCACGAACCATCGGCGTGACGCATGCGAAATCTCGTGTCGAAAAACCCGTCGGGGCCGGAGGTCTGCGAGTCGACGCTCGCGACCACCCAGCCCTGATCGTCGGGATGCACGAGGTCGACGAAGGAGTAGATGGTCGGAGGAATGTCGCCGGGCTCGCGGCCGAGCATGCGCACGAAGCGATCGTTGAATTTCAGGCGGCCCGAGCGCACGTCGTTATCCCAAACGCCGAGATTCGCCGCCTCGACCGCGAGATGATATCGTTCCTCGGCGTCGCGAATCGCCTTCTCGGCGGCCTTCATCGCTGTCACGTCCTGAATCATCCCGACGAGAAACTTCGGCGATCCGTCCCCTGCGCGAATGAGGGTGACGCTCATCAGCCCATGAATAATGCCGCCGTCCTTGCGTACATAGCGCTTCTCGCGCGTCACGTGGTCGCGACGCCCGTCGAGCAATTCGCGATACGCGTCAAGGTCCAGGTCTCGGTCGTCCGGGTGCACGATGTTCGTCGAGGGCGTGCCGACGAGCTCCTCGCGGGAGTAGCCGGTCAGGCGACACATCGCGTCGTTGACGCACACCACGGAACGATCGGGTTTGCCGACGGCCATCGCGATGGCGGAGGTCTCGTAAATCACCCGGAAGATGCGGTCTTCGGCGTCGGGCGGGGTGCAAGCGTCCGCGCTCGACGTGTTGTTGATCCGGTGGCTCATCCGCGCGCTCTTCTCCCCTTCGCGAAGGATAACACTACGACACGGTCCGCTGTCCAGTGGTATGCCAATATCCATCATCGACCGTGGGTTGTTTACCTAAAATAACTTCCCGCTTATCCGTCGGTTTCACGAAAAAGTAAAGATCCCGTCACACCTTGCAACGAGCTTTTCGGCGCTCGTCTTCAGCGACAGTTGACGCTCGTACGCGCAGGCGCGATGAACGATCCGGAGAAGGGGCGCAACGTGACGACGACCATCGAGATCCCACCCGGGTTCCTGTGGGGCACCGCCGTTTCGGCGCATCAGGTCGAGGGCGACAACATCCACTCCGACTGGTGGGCCTACGAGCAGGTTCCCGGCCACATCCAGCGAAACGAGCAATCCGGACGCGCGTGCGATCACTGGAATCGGTTCGCCGAAGACCTCGACCTGTGCGCGCGCATGAACACCAACGCCTTTCGCTTTTCGATCGAGTGGTCGCGCATCGTGCCGCGCGAGGGCGTCGTCGACGAGGCCGCCGTCGACCACTACCGCCGCGTGCTCGACGCATGCGATGCGCGCGGCATCGAGGCATTCGTCACCGCGCACCACTTCACCGTTCCGCGCTGGTTCATCCTGCGCGGCGGTTTCGCCGAGCGTGCCAACCTGCGCGCCTGGGAGCGATGGTGCGAGCTGCTCGCCGATCGGTTTGGCGCGCGCGTGCGCTGGTGGTGCACCCTCAACGAACCCGCCATCTACGCCATGATGAGCTACCTGTTCGGATGCTTCTCACCCGGCGAGAAAAGCCCGCGCGTGTTCGCCCGCGTCATGAACATTCTGCTCGACGCGCACGCCATCGCGTACCGCACGTTGAAATCCGCGAATCCGAGCGCGCGGGTCGGTCTCGTGAAAAATATGCCGTACTACACACCTTATCATCCATCGAACCCGTTCGACCGTCTCTCGGCGTGGCAGCACGACCGCCTCTACAACGAGTTCTGGCTCGGCGGCCTTCGCGATGGCCGCGCCGCGCGTCCGTTGGGCGACGGCCGCATCGTCCCGGGCCTCGCGGCGTCGACGGACGTCTGGGGGCTCAACTCCTACAACCAGTCGCGCTGCCGCTGGTGCTGGCCGATTCGCACGCACAACGCGGGCGATGGTCACCGCATGACGCAGACCGCGTGGGCGCCGTTTCCGCCGGGGCTGCGCGCGAATCTCGCTCGGCTCGCGAAGTTCGGCCTGCCCATCTACATCACCGAAAACGGTATTGCGACCGACGACGACGCGCGTCGTCGCGCGTACATCATCGAGCATCTGCGCCAAGTGCGTCTTGCCATCGACGACGGCGCGGACGTGCGCGGATATTTCTATTGGTCGCTGCTCGACAACTTCGAGTGGGAAGACGGCTGGGGGCCGAAATTCGGTCTCGTCGCCGTGGACGGCGAGACATTCGTGCGCATGCCGAAATCATCGGCAGAACTCTACAGTCGCATCGCCAAGCGCAACGGCATCGAGGCCGAATGGATGAGCGCCGATCCGTGGGACATGTGCACGATGGACCGGGCCGGAGCTTAGCGCAGCGCGCGCGTGACCCGGACGAACCCGAAGAACGCGGAGACGCCCATATACACCGTTGCGAGCGCCGTCACGGGCGAGACGAGGTCCACGCCCGTCAGCCACCACACGACCAGCAGAACGTACACGGTGTATTTGGTTTTCACGACATACGCATAACGAAGGTCCAACAGGTTCTGCGCGACGGCGAAGATCGTGAGATACAGGTACGTGACCGCGTAGACCGTGCCCAGAAACCACGGCACGGGACCGAAAAACGACACGGTAAAGACGACGATCACGATCCCGGTGACGTCGTTGCTCATGTCCATGAGCGCGCCCTGGGCCGTGTTTTTCTTTCCGACGATCTTGGCGAGTGGGCCGTCGAGCCCGTCGAGCAGGATGTGCACGGCCAGCGCCGCAAACGCCGCGCCGTATCGCCCAGCGCCGTAGAACAGCGGGAAACCCACCAGCACCGTCAGAAAACTCGCCGCGGTGATGTGATTGGGACGCACGCCGCGCCGGGCCAACGGGCGCAGAAAGAACCCGAACAGCTCGTAGCGAAACTCGCTCATCCGGCGGAAATAGGGCCGCTCGGCCCAGCCGAAATAGCTCCATCGCTCGCCGGACTCGGCCAGGGAAGGCCGGCGCGCGCCGGGCGCGGCACCCGTCGTCGGGACGGGATCGTGATCGGGTGAATGTGTCACAGCCCAAGGGGTAGTCCGATTCATGTCGGACTGTCAACGAACGCCCATGTCTCGGGACGGGAATAGACCGGATCTTCAAGTCGCGGTCCGGGCCGACCGATGCCTTTTCGTGGGGCCGCGATCCCGTGCTACGATGTTCGCTCGATCGCGCGCGGAGCACCGCGACCGGGGAGGAACCATGAAACTCGGACCGATCACGCTCGTGAAAACGAAAACGGTGGAGCAGTTCTATCAGCTTGCCGCGCAGTTTCAGAACGCGGCGAACGTATTGAAGGAACAGAACGAAAAAGCCATCGCCGTCATGATGGACCTCAAGCGCCAAAACGAGGCGCTGCTCAAGGAAAACCGCGAACTGCGTATCGAGATGGAACTCATGAAGAAGTCCATCTGGGAGGTCCGCGGCGGCGCGGTGATGTGATCGCGCCCGACTTGCCCGCCCGACTTGCCCGCCCGACTTGCCCGCCCGACGCCGCTCACCGAAGTCGCTCTCCGATTGACACCGCGTCCGCGCGCGTCTACCTCTGACGCGCCAACATCGCCCCGGGAACGACGCATGCCCTGGAATCCCCGCGTGAAAAGCGCGCTCGACGAACTTCTGCACACGCGCGGGCGCGAATCCGCCGCGTACGACGCCGCGAATCCCCCCGCCGCGGTCTTCGATTTCGACGACACGTGCATCTTCGGCGACATCGGCGAGCAGGCGCTGCGCCGACAGATCGACGATCTCGTCTTCGGGCTCGAACCGGATCACTTCGACCGCCTGCTGCCGCGCGAGCCCGGCGGCCAAACGCACATGCCCGCGAATCACGGCGGCGCGCGCATAGCCGATCTCGCCGCGGACCTCGCCGATCACTACGCGCGACTACGCGCCGACTTCCCCGCGATGGGCGACGCGAAACCGCCCGTAACCATTCGCGAGCGTCCCGAATACGCCGACTTCGTCGTGAAGATGAACCTGCTCTTCGACGGCCTGATCGACACCCCGGGCGTCGGCAAGGCGTGGGTCTATCCGTGGACCGCGCGGTTTTTTGCCGGGCTCGATCGCGCGGTCGTGCGCGCGATGGGGCTGGAGGCGTGGGACGAGGCGAGCGTCGCGCCGATCGGCGTCCGCACGCTCGCGAGTCCCGACGATTTCGCATCCCGCGCGGGCGCGCAGGCGTTCGCGATCCGCACGGGCATTCGCCGTCTGCCCGAGATGGCGTGGCTGATGGACGCATTGCACGGCGCGGGGTTCGACGTGTTCGTCGTGACCGCGAGCCTGCAGGATGTCGTCGCGCCCACCGCCGCGCGCGTGTACGGCATCGGCGAGACGCACGTCTTCGGCATGCGGACCGTGATGCAAGGCGACCACCACACCGACACGGTGGACGAACGCGACGGCTACGCGATTACGTTCGGCGCGGGCAAGACGCGCGTCATCGAAAACTTCGTGGGCCGCGCGCCGCTGCTCGTGGCGGGCGACTCCGATACCGACCACCACATGCTCACCGCGTTCCCCGAGACGCGGGTGCGTCTGGTGATCGACCGCGGTCAGGGCGGCGCGATGGCCGAGCTGCGCGCGCGCGGTGAATGCGGCGAGGACGGCGTCGTGGTGCAGCGGCGGGACGAAAAACTGGGAGTGTTCACCGGCGACTAGGCGCAGTCGATTTACCGCGAGGCGACGCGATCACGTCCGGGGGAACTCGTGATACGTTAGCCTCACGAAGTGCCGGAGTGTGGGACGGACGGACGGAAGATTTCCATGTTTCGAATTCATCGACGAAGGGCCCTGTTTCGCTTCATCGCCAGCGCGGCGCTCGCAATCACGACGCTTGGCATCGTTCTTAATCTCGTGATCGCAATGAACTTTCCGAACATCTGGGGGCTGGTCGAGCGGAACACCGCATTGGGATATCAACTGAGATCAAACTCCCATTCGATTGACTGGTCGCCTCTCGTCTCTGATCGGCGGATTGTTCGTTATGCGATCGGGAAGGACGGCCAACGCGCGAGTGAACCCGGCGAAAGGGTGGAAGCGGTCCGCCCGTGGGTCGCGTGCGTGGGCGACTCGAATACTTTTGGAATCGGGGTGGACTTTTCGGAGACATTTCCGGCCCGACTTTCGAGTCGACACCACGGAATCCGAGTCGCGAATTTTGGCGTTCCCGGATTCAACCTGAATCAGATTTCTTTTCGAGCCATGGACGTCGTCGCAAGATGGAGACCCGATCTGCTCATCGTCCAGATCTGCGGAAACGACGACGATCCCGAAATCCCGCTGGCCGCCGACCCGCCCTGGAAATGGACTCGGCACTCGGCGCTGACGGCATTCATGTATACGTTGCTTCGTCACCATGTTTTCCGCGACTCCGAGAATCCGTCGCCACCCGCTTCGGGTGCCTTCGAACGGCTCGTTTCCGATCTCGCCGGTTCAAGGCAACATTGCCTGTTCATCGTGTTTTTACATCCCCCGCCGAGCCTGAATTCAGAACACATGCGGGAGCTGATTGGCCACCGTTCAGATTTGGTCGCCATGATCGATCTCCCGTGGCGCGAGGAGTCGTCTCTGCATTCCTCGAAGCACCTCAATCCGGATGGATACGCAGAGCTCGTTTCAGATATCGTTCGCAATACCCTCGTCATCGCCGTCACGCGGACGGACAAGACGCCGGATTCCTGATCCCAACCATCTTGCTCCTTGGCGAACTTCGGCGCGATGATGACGGCTCGCGCAAGGAGCCCGTCATGAGCACGACGCAACGCACGCTGGTCTTGGTTCTGTTGTTCGCCGCGGCGGCGCTCACGGCCGCGCCGTCATGCGGCTCCGGATCGGATTCGTCCGGCACGATCGCGGACGACGATCAGCCCACGCCGACGCCGGGCAACGCGGACGATGATGCGACACCGACGCCCACGCCCGGGGCTGACGACGACACCACGCCCCCGGACGACGACACGACTCCGGGCGACGACACGACTCCGGGCGATGACGACACCACGCCGACCGCGCCCTGCGACACCGCCGATCTGCCCCTGCACCTGATCCAGCTTCCGACCGGGTTCAAGATCTGCGTGTGGGCGAAGGACGTGCCCGCCGCGCGGCAGCTCGCGCTCGGAGAGGCGGGGACGGTTTTTCTCGGCACGACGCAAAACCGCGTCTATGCCCTTCGCGACGAGGACGGCGATCACCGCGCCGAAAAGAAATTCACGATCGCCGAGGGCCTCAACGCGCCCAACGGCGTGGCGTTTCGCGACGGCGATCTGTACGTCGGCGAGGTTTCGCGCATCACGCGTTATCTCGACATCGAGTCACAGCTCGCGTCGCCGCCCGTGCCGCAGGTGGTGACGACCGAGTACCCGACCGACACGCACCACGGCACGAAATTCATCAAGTTCGGTCCCGACGGCAAGCTCTACGTGCCGGTCGGCGCGCCGTGCAACGTGTGCGAAAAGGAAGACGCCCGCTTCGCGTCGATCACGCGCATCAACGCCGACGGCTCGGGGCAGGAGATCTTCGCGCGCGGAATCCGCAACACGGTGGGCTTCGACTGGCAGCCGGGCACGGGCGATCTGTGGTTCACCGACAACGGTCGCGACTGGCTCGGCGACGACCTGCCGTCGGACGAGCTCAACCGCGCGCAGACGGCGGGACTGCACTTCGGGTTTCCATTCTGCCATCAGGGCGACACGCTCGACCCCGAGCTCGGCCTCGGTCGCAACTGCGCCGACTACGTTGCCCCGGCGCTCAAGACCGGCGCGCACGTGGCGGGGCTGGGCATGCGTTTCTACACGGGCTCGATGTTCCCGGCGAAATACCAGGGCGGCATCATCACGGCGCAGCACGGCTCGTGGAATCGCGCATCGAAGGTGGGCTACCGCGTGATGTTCGTCGGCGTTTCAGGTTCGGCCACCACGGACTACGAACCGCTCGCGACGGGCTGGCTGCAAGGCGAGCAATATTTCGGCCGCCCCGTGGACGTGCTGGTCATGACCGACGGATCGGTGCTCGTCTCCGACGACTTCGCGGGGCTCGTTTATCGCATCAGCTACGGGGCGAAGTGACGGGCGCGTGCTCGTCCCATTTCGATTCGGCGAATATGAACCGGGGATGGGACCGGTCCCACCCCCGGCGGTGTCGGAAAAGCCCTACTCGGCGTCGATCGCGACGCCGTTTTCGGCGAGGGCTTTCTGAATCGGCGGGAGGCCGATTTCGATGCGCTTGAAGAAGCTCTGAACCTTTTTCATCTTGTCCAGCGGGATGCCGATCTTGCCCATCATCATCGACATCTGCGCGCAGCCGGGCGTGCCGTCCGACAGGCCGTGCACGAACATGCCGACCAGCGTCTCGTAGCCCTTGCCCTGCTTGATGATGAACGGGATCGCGTCGCCTTCGAGGTGCCCCTCGCCGGCGGCGATCTCGCCGTTTTCGTCGAACTTCATGAACCAGTCGGGACGCGGAACGCGCTCCTTCTCGGTTTCCCACTGCTCGATCGTCAGGTTGAACGTCACCGGGTCGCCCGCGAGATGCGTCGAGAGCTTCGGCAGGGCCTTGAGAACATTGTCGATCGGGATTTCGGTCAGATGCATGGCTTTCCTCCACTGCGGCACGGACAGGAAACTTCGTGAATCGTCATGGCGAAACCGCCCATGAAAAGCACACTATGCCCGCGCGCGGTCGAACGCAAGAAAAATCGTGCACGCGGGAGCGGCGTGAGGGTTCACGCCGAGACCGAAAACGCTGGACCTGCCCGCGACCTTGTGACATCATCGCGCCGTTTGTTCGGTCGCCTCGATCGGCGGCGTCAAGCGGCGATTTTTTCCTTACACGACGGACGGTTTTTCATGTCGACGGTGGTCATCGTCGGGACGCAGTGGGGTGACGAGGGCAAGGGCATGGTGGTGGACCTTTTCTCGGAAAAGGCCGATCTGCTCGTGCGTTTCCAGGGCGGCAACAACGCGGGGCACACCGTGGTCGTCGGCGACGACACCACGATCCTGCACCACATTCCCTCGGGAATTCTGCACGACGACGTGCTGTGCGTGATCGGCAACGGCGTGGTGATCGACCCCGAGGTGCTGATCGGCGAGATCGGGCAGGTCAAGTCGAAGGGCAAATTCCAATCCGACCGCCAGCTCGCGATCTCGAATCGCGCGCACATCATCATGCCCTGGCACAAGGCGATCGATCAGGCCGCCGAAAACGCCAAGGGCGAAAAGAAGATCGGTACGACAGGCCGCGGCATCGGGCCCGCGTACCGCAGCAAGATGTCGCGCACGGGGCTGCGTTTCGGCGATTTTCTCGACGAGAAAAATTTTCCCGACTACGTGCAGGACAACATCGGTGAGTTCAACTGCCTGCTGAAAAACTTTTACGACGCGCCCGAGCTCGAACCCGACGAGATCATCGAGACCTATCGCGGTTACGCGCGCAAACTCAAACCCTACGCGGCGGACACCTTCCGCCTCGTGAACGACGCGGTGCGCGCGCGCAAGAACGTGCTGTTCGAGGGCGCGCAGGGCACGATGCTCGACATCGATCACGGCACGTATCCCTACGTCACGAGCAGCAACACGGTGGCCGGCGCGGTCTGCACCGGGGCGGGCGTCGGTCCGCGTTCGGTGGACAAGGTGTACGGCGTGCTCAAGGCGTACACGACGCGCGTGGGCGCGGGGCCGTTCCCCACGGAGCTGCACGACGAGATCGGCGACCGCATCGGCGAGCGCGGTCACGAGTTCGGCGCCACCACGGGACGCAAGCGGCGCTGCGGCTGGCTCGATCTCGCGGCGGTCAAATACGCGGCGCGGCTCAACGATCTGACACACCTGATCGTCACCAAGGTCGACGTGCTCGACGGGCTCGACAAGATCAAGATGGCCGTGGCCTACGAGATCGACGGGCGCGTCACCGACATCGTGCCCGCCGACATCGAGGAATACGCCCGCGCAAAACCGATCTACGAGACGCTGGCGGGATGGACCGAGTCGACGTCCGGCATGACGAGCTGGGACGAGCTGCCGCCGGAGCTGCGCGCCTACCTCGCGCGCATTGCGGAAGTGCTGGGGTTGCCGGTCGCCGTGGCCTCGGTCGGCCCCGGGCGCGCGCAGACGATCGTCCTGCATCCGCCGTTCTGAGGTGGAGTGGTTTTGGAGGATTCGGTGGCGGTTGGATCGCGAAACTTTCCCGGTGGAGAGTTCCGCCATTGATCGTGTTGATGTGTCCCCCAATCGTTCGACCGACTGGCGGAGTTCTTCGTGGCAGGCGTGATTTTCACCACTCTTGCCCTCAGCATGATTTTTGGAACGATTGGCATCGTTCTCGGGCGAAGGCTTCGCGTTCCGCCGATCCTGTTCTATCTCGGGGCGGGAATGATCGCGGGACCGATAGGACTGAACTGGATTCAGCCATCGAGTCTGGGCGAGACGCTCATGCCGGCGGTGGAACTGGCGGTCGGCATCATTCTCTTCGAGGCGGGTCTGGGACTTCCGTTGTCCGCTTGGAAGACCGCGCCGAAAGCCATCCGACGCACCCTCACGTTGATCCTTGTTCTTACGGCCGCATGCGCCTCTCTCTTGGGAAATTTCATCGTGGGACTTCCTTGGGAGTTGGCAGTGCTGTTTGGCGCGACAATCGTGGTG
The DNA here is from genome assembly GCA_020845895.1 of Deltaproteobacteria bacterium. Taxonomy (NCBI): domain Bacteria; kingdom Pseudomonadati; phylum Myxococcota; class Myxococcia; species Deltaproteobacteria bacterium. Next base: position 33,993 of record JADLEX010000086.1, read on the forward strand.
ACCGGTCCCACGGTCATCAACCCGGTGCTGCGAAACCTTCCGTTGTCACGAAAGCTCGATGTCCTGCTCCGCTGGGAATCGGTTTGGGCGGATTGTTTCGGTGTGGTGCTTTCCGGCGTCGTACTCGAGTGGGTTCTTTCGCCTGACGTCGCCGGATTGAAGCTTCCTCTGTATTTCTTGGTTCGTGTCGGAACCGGGTTCCTGTTTGGGCTCATCTCGGGATGGTTCCTTGGCAAACTCGTTTTGCCCTGGACGTCGCAATTCGGCGACGCGTCCCTTCCGGGAATCGTAGCCATCGGCTCCGCCGTGATGGTTTTTTACGTTTCCAATTCCCTCGTGCATGGATCCGGCGTCATCGCCGTGGCGGTCGCCGGAATCTTCGTCGCACGCTTTCCGCTCGTTCATCTCGAGGAAATCCGGCACTTCAAGGACCAGATTTCCACGCTGATTATCGCATTCATCTTCGTGTTGTTGTCCGCGCAGGTCGACTTTTCGAAAAGCCAAGTCCCGTTGGGTTCGCTGTTTTTGGGCGCATTGTTGCTGGTGTTTATCGTCAGACCTGTCACTGGTTTTTTAGGGCTTTGGAAGACGTCACTCCGCAGAAACGAAAAATTGTTCTTTGGGTTCGTCGGTCCCAGGGGCATCGTTTCCGCCGCAACCGCTTCCTACTATGCGTTTCTTCTCGAAGACCGGTTTCCGCAGGCCGCGGACATGCGTCTGCTCGTTTTCACCACGATCTTGATCGGCGGCGGATTTGTTTCGATTTTCGGCCGCCCGCTCTCAAGCTCGCTCGGGGTCAAACTCAACGAATACGGCACCGGCATATCCATCATTGGAATCAGCCCATTCTCCCGAGAGTTCGCGTCTCGCCTCCAGTCGTACGTCGACGTCGTCTTGATCGACAGCGATCCCGCAAAATGCAGCAAGGCTGCTCAAGACGGCTTGGAGGTCGTCCAAGCGAATGCTCTTGACGATCAGCTCTACGAGTCTCTAGTCGAGTCCGGTCGCAGAAGAGCTCTCGTCTGCACGCCGAACGCGGCTCTCAATGACCTGATCGCCCGTCGGGCCGCCGCCCATTTGGGTTTTGATCGCGTGTTTGTCTTGGCCCCTGAGTCGAAAGAAACCCGGCCGACGCTCATGGCCGTGGCCGAGAAGATGATCGCGTTCACCGCGGATGGAGATCTCATGGCCGCGATCGGCGACGCCTTTGCCCAAGGCCGCGCGTCGATCGAGTTGCTCGATGGTGCGAACGTTCGCGAGTCGGATCTGGCACTGGCGATCGAAGAACCCGACTCCGGAATTCGAATCGTTCGCGCCATCGGCTCCTCCGAAGGTCGAGGGCTCTACCTTCGTGTGAGCAGTTCGTCTTTCGCAAGTCCGGCACCCGTTCAGTAAACGTCGCACGCAGACGATCGTCCTGCATCCAAGGGACCATCGCGACTATTTGACATCGGGCCGCGTCGTGCGCACCTTGGGTGCGAACCGACGACTCGGAGCCGACGATGACCGATGATGCCACGCACCCCCGCAAGCCCGAGGCCGACGCGGACCCCCAATTCCGCGACCGATGGTCGCCGCGGTCCTTCGCGGATGAACCGATCCCCGACGAGCACGTCCGCGCCCTCTTCGAAGCCGCGCGCTGGGCGCCGTCCGCGGGGAACTCCCAGCCGTGGCTCTTCGTCTTCGCGCGAAACCCCGAGGACCGCGCGCGATTCACCGCCGCGCTGAATCCCGGAAATCAGAAGTGGGCCGACCGTGCACCGCTGCTGATGTTCGTGCTCGCGCGAAAAGTCAGCGAACGCAGCGGCAAGCCGCTCACGCACGGGTGGTTCGACGCCGGCGCGGCGTGGATGTCGCTCGCGCTGCAGGCGCGAACGCTCGGCTTGTACGCGCACGCGATGGCGGGATTCGATCGCGACCGCGCATTCGAGGCGACCGGCGCGTCGCCGGACGACTATGAGGTGATCGTCGCCGTGGCGGTGGGCCGCTGCGGCGATCCAGCGAAACTGCCCGACGAGGATCTGCGCGAGCGCGAGAAACCGAGCGAGCGCAAGGCGCTTGCCGAGATCATGCGCGAGGGACGCGTCTGAGCCGAAGGTCCGCGGATCTCGCCGCCGTCAATCGGCGGCGCGAACCGTCACGACGTGCCAGCTCTCGCCCGGATTCGCCGTGATCGTCAGTTCGCGCGTCGCCGAGTCGAACTCCCATAACCACGCGCTGTCCGCGTCGGAGCACCAGACCTCGAAGTCGTCGCCGAAGACCTCCGGCAGCCAGATGCGCGTGTCGGGCGGTTCGGTCTCGACGTTGTCGAACGCCATCGTGAACTCGACGGCGACCTGATCGTAGGCGAGAGAACGCACCCGGCCCATCGTCGCGCGCGGATAGGGCCGCGACAGCGACGGAAAGATCACGGCCTTGTTCTCGCCCGCGTTGTCGACGAGGCCGAACTGGTTGTCGTCGTGATGCCAACACCACACGGTCCAGCTCGCGAGATACTCATCGAAAAGGTCCGTCACGTCGCGCATGTAGTCGGCCACCCCGCCCGCGCCCGAGACCATGCCGAATTCGCCGACCACGAGCGGCGTGCCGAAGCGGTTCGCCTCGTCGCGGCCCTGCTTCACGTCGCGGCGGATCAACGGCTTGCCGAAGGTGTAGCCCCCGCCACTCGCCGCCTCGACCGGATACACGTGCGGGCTGAAGATCAGGCGCTCGTACGGCAGTGGATCCATGACGAAGGGAAATCCCGCGACGTGGATGATCGCGGGCTCGATGAAGATCCACGGCTCCGGGTGGTTTTCGCGGATCGTCTCGATGAGCCGCGCGTAGAACGGGCGCAGTTTCTGATTCTCGAAGAGCGAGGGGAGCGTACCCACCCCGTTCATCGGCTCGTTGAACAGGTCATACGCGAAGATGCGTTCATCGCCCGCGAAGTGCGCCGACACGAGATCCCACGCGGCCTCGAATCCGTCCGGAAATTCCGGATGCCGCCACCAATCGCCGCTCGCGAAGAGAATATTCAGCGGCCAGGGCAGATCCGCGTACCACGCGCCCTCGCAGATCCAGTCGGGCATGCCGTTGCCGCCCAGCGGCCGGCACCAGTTCCACTGATGGAAGTCGAGAATGACCTTGAGCCCGGCGTCCGCAGCCCAGCCCACCGCGGGCTCGACGATGTCGGTCAGATACGCCATGTCGTACACGCCCGGCTCGGGCTCGATGAAGTCCCACGCGATGGGAATGCGCACGACGTTGAATCCCCACTCGGCGATGTGCGCGTAGTCCTCGGGCGTATGAATGTCGAAGCCGCCGTATTCGAGGCCCATGTAGTTCGTGCCGCGCAGAAAGATCTCGCGTCCGTCCGCGTCCAGGATCGGCACGTTCTCCGGCTCGGCGTCATCGTCCGCGTCGTCATCGGCCGCATCATCGTCGGGATCGAAGTCGTCGTCCGGCAGCGGTGGAAATGTGTCGTCGTCCGCGGGCACATCGTCGTCGGCATCGTCGTCCACCGAATCGTCGTCGGTCGCGTCGTCGTCGGACCCAGAGCCCGGCGAAGAATCGTCGCCGCCACCCGCGCACCCGACAACGAGCAAACTCAACGCCAGAAACCCGCAAAGACCCCATCGAACGCGGATGGACAACGCAGTCCCCTCTCATCCCACTTCCGGAAGATCCGGAGGTATTCATTGACATCCGTCATCTTCGTGGGATCGTCAACCCACAAGGCCCGAGCCACGATTGACACCCGCGAATCGCCGACATATCAATTGCGCACATTCCCCCGGGCGGGAGAGGAGATCGACATGAAGTACGGAAAATGGATCGTGCTCACGCTGGCGGTGTTCGCGCTGGTCGCGGGCGCTGCGATTGCCGGCAACACCGAGGATATGGCGAAGAAGGCCGGCCACCCCTGCGCCGCCGATGGCAAACCCTGCGGCGCGAAGGCCGAGGGCCAGCCATGCCCGATGAAAGCCGACGGCGCGCCGTGCGACCCGGCGACCTGCGCGCACGCGAAGGACGGAAAGCCCTGCGACAATCCCGCCTGCCCCATGCACAAAGCGGGCGCGGAAGCCGCCGCTTGGCTCGCCAACGGCTACGACAAGGCGCTCAAAGTCGGCGACCAGGCCAAGTGCGCCACGTGCGGCGACGGGTCGGAGTCCGCGATCACCGCCAAGACCAAGCACGTCGAATTGAACGGCAAGCACTACTACTTCTGCTGCATGGGCTGCGCCCAGAAGTTCCAGAAGGCGCACGGCGGCGAGATCACCGCGGTCGGCGCGGGCTCGTAACCCAAACCATCCGAATCGAACGAGGGCCGGTTCGCCGGCCCTTCGTCCGAGAATTGCTAATCAGACCCCGGTAATTCCAGAAACTTCCGCAACCGCCTTTCGAGCCAGCCCGTGTCTCCAATTTGACATTCCCAAAGTACAAGTACATCCCAACCACCTGTTCGCAATAGTTTGATGTTTTCAGAATCCCTCTTTACGTTGCGCGCAAGCTTCGAGTGCCAGAACTCTTCATTCGAGCGCGGTGTCTTCGCCTTTCGACAGGATTTCGCTGCGTGCTGGTGCCAGAAACATCCGTGAACGAAAACAACCTTGCGTCGTCCGGCAAACACAAGATCCGGCTTGCCGGGAAGTCCCGCTCCATGCAAGCGGAAACGAAAACCAAGCCGATGCGCCATGCGTCGAACGATCAATTCTGGTTGAGTGTTTTTGCCGCGAACAGCGCGCATATTCGAGCTGCGTTGTTCCTTGGAAATTCGATCCATCACTCGACATTAAATTTCGTTCGAAGCCACTCATAGACGGCGAATTGCTCATCTTGCCCGGCCCGACGAATCTGCTGAAGTAGCCAGATTTTGCTTGGCTTTTCGGTCGTCAAATTCTTCGCTCCTTGGTTGCACGATGAACAAAGCGCGCGGAGATTTGTCAACTCGTCTTTACCGCCTATGCTTTTATCTATTATGTGGCCGATATGTAGTCTAATTGTTCGTCCGGTTTCCTCATCCTTATCGCCAGCTCCACGCCCGCACATTTGACACGTGAATCCGTTTCGATCGAGAACTTGAGCACGAAGTCGCGCTGAAATGCCTCGCCGAAATGCGGGTCTAGGCTTCGTGGGCGGTTTTTCGGTTAGTAGATATTGGCCTGGCTTCAGGCTATTGGTATCGTTATGCGTCTTGATGGGCCAACCTTCGTCCTCGCGCAATTCACGGACACGACGTGCCCATTCACTCGCACCTCCGGAAGCATCGCGTATTTCGTCCGAAGTTAAAATTCTGCCGATGTTGGCGAGAAAGAAACGACGGATTTTCTCTTTCGAGCCGAAATCGCGCATTGAACCGCCCCGTTAAGATGTTTGAGCAGTTGTTCCCCAATAAAACGCGTGTACGCCGGCGGGATCGCTTCATTGATCTCACCCTTTGTCATCCAGTCAATTCCCATCGCATCTCGGGCGGCTGCCAAAGAACAGTTGCCGCCGCCTGTGACTTGGACGAAATCTTTCCATTCGTCTGTCTTGCCGAAGTGCGATTTGCGACGATCGAATGTGTGAACTTTCGGGTGTTTGGGGTGTGGTGGCGTCATGATCAGAAAGTTGGATTCAAAAAGCCGATGACGCAGCACGCGAAGACTAGGAAACATCGTCCCGCACAGAACAACCGGATTTTCCAGCGGAGCTCCCTCTACGTTTTCAATTACATACGGTAAACTGGTATCAATAAGCATTTTTCTAACGGGATCAATCAGTCGCGGCCACGAATCACCGTTCCCATTTCGCTTCGCCAAATCAGAATAAGCCTGACATGGCGGCGAGGCGTGTATTGCATCGAAAAGCGTTAGAAAGTCAGGATCGAGTGATAGAACATCGGCTTGGATAAACGGCAACGGATAATTTGGTTGAGGAGCGATGTCAACGCCGACCACGTCAAAACCGGCTTGCCCGTAACCGATTCCAGCACCGCCGGCACAACAGAATAAATCGAGCAGTCGGGGCTTTCTGCCTGTTGACAGGGGCGTTTTAGCCTCTAAGCAGAAGACGCGTAAGCGACGAGCCGGTTCAGCCGCCCGAGGAATTTTTCCGGCACCCTTTTTAGTCTTCTCTGAACGCGCCACGCGCTGATCGGTCACGTCTGTCCTCTTCTCTCGCAGTCGATCCGGCAAGTCGAGGTTGCTGACCCGATTAGGAGCCTCTTCCGTCCAAAAACTGTCGAGTCCTCGAATGCGAGCCTTCGGCCCACTCCGTCCGTTCGGCCTTTGCTTCGGCAGAGAGTATGCCTGAGAACGCCCCCGTGGTTCAAGCCGATCACGAACTTCGCTTCTTGCGATTCCACTTCACGGGGTCGGTTGTCCCTTCGGTGCTACGACGATGCTGGAGGTTTTCAGCACAGCATATTTTCGAGGTGTCGTCAAAACGAAACGATTCCATCTCTTGATTGGCACGGCCGGTTCGCCGGCCCTTTTTCTATTCGGCTTCGGCGACCTCGTCCGTCTCCGACGCCGCCGGCAACCGCGACGCGTAGCCCAGCACCTGCTCGAAATCGCCCGTCACCGGAAAATCGGGCAGGCTCTTCAGGATGCGTCCGCCGTAGTTCTTGCTGCGCACGCGTACGTCGGTCAGGGCGAGCAGGCCCTTGTCGGTGCGCCGCCGGATCAATCGCCCGAGCCCCTGCTTGAGGCTGATGATCGCCTGCGGCACCTGATAGTCGCGAAACGCGTTGCCGCCCTTCGACTTGATGCGCTCGATGCGCGCCTCGAGCAGCGGCTCGCCCGGCGACGCGAAGGGCAGCTTGTCGATCACCACGCATGAAAGGGCTTCGCCCGCCACGTCCACGCCTTCCCAGAAGGACTGCGTGGCGAAGAGAACGGAGTGCGTGTCGTCGCGAAAGCGCTCCAGCAGCGCGGCCTTCGACCCCTGGCCCTGCATCATCGTCACGTAGGGCAGTTTGTCCGCCATGGCCTCGTACGCACGCTCCATGTTGCGATACGACGTGAACAGCAACAGCGCCCGTCCGCGCGTCGCCGCCACCAGCTCGCCGATCTGGGCGATGTACGAATCCATGAACGCGCTCGACGCCGGTTCGGGGAACTCGCGCGGAATATAAAGGGCGGTCTGCGTCTGATAGTCGAAGCACGTGGGCAACACCAGCTCGGCCGCTTCGAAGTCGATGCCCATGCGCGAGCGGAAGAAGCGGAAATCGCGGTCGGTGGCGAGCGTCGCCGAGGTGAAGATCACCGCGCACGCCTCCTTGAACAGCGCCTCGCGCACGCGGTTCGCCGGCTCGATCGGCTCCGCGACGACGTGCACGCCGCGCCCGCGCACCTCGACGTAGTGCACGAACTCCTCATCCTCGAGATTCGCGACGACCGCGCCCTCGGCGAGCGTTTCGTTCGCACGGTCGGCGAGCGCGGCCAGCTCGGGCGATTCGAGATCGCGCCCCAGCCGCGCGAGCAACCCCGCGAGCCGGCGCAGGTTTTCCTCAACCTGCGGCCAGTGCGCGAAGAGGGCGTCGCTCGCGCCGGGGCGCAGGCGGAGCTTTTCGTCCTGCCCGCGCGGGAACGCGCCGAAGAACTGATCGGCGCCGGTGCGCAACGCGCGCAGCGCGGCGACGTGGCGCGACTCGGTGGGCGCGATGCGCGAGACCGCGGCGACGACGTCGCGGTCGAGCTCGTCCACCATGAACGACGACAGACGGCTCGCGAAAAAGCCGGTGGCCACGTCCTCGAGCCCGTGCGCCTCGTCAAAGATCACCGCGTGGTAATCGGGGATCACCTCGCCGTGGCCGTCCTCCTTGAGCGCGAGATCGGCGAAGAAGAGGTGATGGTTGGCGATGACGACGTCGGCCGAGGCCGCGCGGCGGCGCATCTTCTGCACGAAGCAGTCGGTCTCCTTGGTGCAGACTCCGCCCGGGCAGTTGTGGCGCGTCGAGGTCACGTCCAGCCAGAAGGGATCGTCCTCCGAAATCCAGTCCACCTCGGCGCGGTCGCCGGTGTCGGAGGTCGCGACCCACTCGGCGAAGCGACGAAACTGTGTGGCCTCCTCGCGCGTGCGAAACCGCGGCGCGTCGCAAAACAGCCGCCAGCGGTGCTTGCACAGGTAGTTCGCGCGGCCCTTCATCAACACCACGCGGGCGTCGAAGCCGAGCCGGTCGCGCAGAAACGGCCAGTCCTTGCGGATGATCTGTTCCTGCAAATTCTTGGTGCCGGTGGCGACCACGACGCGGCGGTCGTAAAGCAGGGCGGGGATCAGATACGCGAGCGTCTTGCCCGTACCGGTGGGCGCTTCGGCGAGCAGCGTGCCGTCGCCCGCGAGCGCCGTCGCCACCGCCTCGGCCATCTGCATCTGGCCGGGCCGGTCTTCGTAACCGGGCACGGTCTTCGACAAAAGGCCGTTCGGTCCGAAGAATCGGCGGATCTCGTTGAGCGGAGCATCACCCGGCAAACTCGCGTCTCCGTGCGGCGCAAATGCGCTCACGCCACTTAGCACAGCCGGGGGCGGCTGTGCCACAGGCGCGGAACCCTCACCCCGCCTCGCTTTGCTCGTCACCCCTCTCCCGTCATGACGGGCGAGGGGTCGCGTCAGCGGGGGTGAGGGTCGCTCTACCCGTTCAGCTTGGCGGCGGTTTTGGAGGCGGCGAGTTCGCGCAGGCGCGCGCCGTAAAGATGCTCCACGCACTCGGGGCAGAAGCCGTGCGAGAAGGACGCATCCGAGTGCGCCGCGACGTAGGCTTCGACGTTTTCCCAGTAGTCCTCGTCGTTGCGCACCTTTTTGCACGACGCGCAGATGGGGATGATGCCCCGCAGCTTGACGAGCTCGGTGACGTCTTCGAGCGTGATGAGCGCCAGCGTTTCGCCCGCGTATTCGATCGGCACGGCGGAGATCAACACGTTTTTGCGGACCTTTTCGCCGTTGCGGACGACGGAAAGATCGGCGGACTGTCGTTTCGTCGATGTTCCGCCCACGGCCCGGCGAACGGCGGCACGAAGGGCGCACTCCGTCCTGCAGAACTCGCCGAAGCCGCACCCCTGCGGATGGTCGCGCTCGTGTTCGCAGCCCATCCACGGACCCGTTCGGCGAATTGCTTCGTCCGATTCCCCCGGAATGCGGAACTCGCGTTCGGCGGACGCGTTGGCATATCGCACCACGCCTTCCGCGTCGGTGACGATGAGATTGGCACTGACGGAATCGAGGATGTGCTCAAGGAAATCGAATGAGATCACACGTTCGGCCAACACGACGCCCTCCCGCGTTTTTCACTCCCGGTGACTTATTCCTGTCTTCGTCATACCTATCGGGATGGGACCGGACATTCTCAAGGGAAATTTGAACGAAAGCAGTCCGTTTTTCGGCGGGATGTCCGACGCCCGGCGAGCGTCATTCGAGTTCGCGCCAAAGCATTTCAGGAATGAATCCCGCATCATGCGGTCGGGATTCCCTCTACACCGCGTCCGATCAACCCACGCCATGTGAGCATCGGGGCCAACCACGTTGACATCGTTGCCTGCTCGGGGAAGAACGAATCCGTGACCGCCGCCTTTCACATCGTGGTGATCGACGACGACGAGGCCGCGCGCGTCTCGCTTGAGCAGATGTTGCGTCTGCGCGGCTTCGCCGTGCGGACCTTCGCCGCCGCAGAAGCCGCCCTCGCGTGGTCCGATCTGCCCGGCGCGGACTGCGTGCTGTGCGACGTGAAGATGCCCGGCCTCGGCGGCGAGGGCTTTTTGGCCCGCGCGCGCGAAGGTGGCCTCGCCGTGCCGGTCGTGATGATCACCGGCCATGGCGACGTGGCGCTGGCCGTGCGTTGCCTCAAGGCCGGGGCCTACGACTTCATCGAAAAACCTTTCGAGGACGAGGTGCTGCTCGCGGCGGTGTCGCGCGCCGTGCAGATGCGGGCGCTTCGCCGCGAAAGTGACGAGCTGCGCCGCCGGCTCGCGGGCGCGGGCGAATCGGGCGACGGACGATATGGACTGCTCGGACGCAGTCGCGCGATGCTCGATCTCTACGAACGTATAGAATCGGTGGCCCGCGCCGACGCGCCGGTGCTGATTTGCGGCGAGACGGGCTCGGGCAAGGAGCTCGTCGCCCGCGCGATCCACGACCTGAGCACGCGCGCGAACGGCCCCTTCGTGCCGGTCAACGCGGGCGCGCTGCCCGACACCGTGCTCGAAAGCGAGCTGTTCGGCCACGCGCGGGGCGCGTTCACCGGCGCGGTGGCCGCGCGCGACGGCAAGCTCGTCAGCGCCTCGGGCGGCACGCTGCTGCTCGACGAGGTCGAGAGCATCCCCGTGCGCGCGCAGGTGCAGCTATTGCGCGTGCTCGAAGACGGCCTCGTGTTTGCGCTGGGCAGCGACGCGTCGCGCCGCGTGAACATCCGCCTGCTCGCGGCGACCAAGGCCGATTTGCAGGACGAGGTGCGCGCCGGGCGGATGCGCGAGGACTTCTACCACCGCATCGCCGTGCTCACGCTCGACGTGCCGCCGCTGCGCGACCGCCGCGACGACATCCCGATGCTGCTCGCGCATTTTCTCGCGCGGGCCGCGTCGCGCAACGCGCTCGCGGTGCCGGCGATCCCCGACGCCACGCTCGCGGCGGCGCTCGACTACGATTGGCCGGGCAACGTGCGCGAGCTGCGCAACGCGGCGGAACGGCTCGTCATCACCGCATCGGGCGGCACGGCGGGTCCGCTGCCGATGGGCGACGCCGAAGCGGACGACCCAAAGCGGCTGCTCTCGGTGCCGCCCGGACCGGGGTGGCTGCGCGAAGAACTGGAACGCACCGAACAGGCCGCGATCGAACAGGCGCTCGCCGAAACGGGCGGCGAGGTCACGTCGGCGTGCCGCGCGCTCGGTATCTCGCGCCGCGCGCTCTACGAACGCATGAAAAAATACGGCCTGCGCCGCGAGGACTACCGCGACGAGGGGTGAGGGGTGCGAAGGCTCATCACTCCCAACTATTGAGACTGCGAGTCCGGCCTCGGTCCTTCCATTGTGCCGTAAAGCACTTTCCATTGCCCCCATGAGCAGTCCGCCGGTCGCCCGCGCTCATCCCAGCACGTCCATGTCTTTTTCTCGCCGTCTTCGTATAGGACATCGCCGATTTTCGTTCCGTTTTTTCTCCAGAACGAACATCGAAAAGCGCCTTTCATTTCGTCGCCGAAATCGCACTCGAAAGCCCGTTTGCCGCCATCGTACCAGTAGGTCCAGCGCCCGACCGATGCGGAGCGTTGAAAATTCGCCTGCAACCAGATGTGCCCGCTCGCCCACCAGAAAGTCCATTCGCCTTGGCGAGCACTATCCAGAAATTCGCCTTCCCTCGATTTCCGCCCATTGGGCCAGTATTGAACGGCATGGCCGGTCGGAAGTTGTATGTCGGCCTTCGGGCGACCGTTTTCGTACCAGGATCGGAACGGACCCAAATCCATATAACCGAAACGGTCCGCCGGGAGTTCCCAGTAGACGGCGTCTTCGAGCAGTTGGTGCGCGGGGTCTGTCCAGGTTCGGCAGTGGGCAGTCCCGGGCTGTTCCGGCGGCGGCGGAGAATCGGGATACGCCCCACGCATGTACGGTTCCGCTTCCGGGTGCGAACCGTCCCAAGGCGGCCCGTGGTTGCATTCGCGAACGTAGCGACCGTTTTTCATTCGGAACTTCTGAATGCCCACCGGGTTCCCCTCGATCCGATACGCCTCCACGTCGATCGGCAAAGGATCTTCGACGACGTATTCGATGCCGATGAGCGACGGGAAGTATCGGTCTGTCTGGACAGAAACCGAGAGGTGGCCCGTCAAGTTCCCGGGGATGTCTTCGATCTTTTCAAAATTCGTCCGTGGGACAACCGTTTCGATCGAAAGACCGTTGCGATAGTCCTCTTCCTTCACGACCACGCACTCGCCCGTCGTCGGGTTCGTCTCTCGGAAGATCCATCGCCCCTCGCGTTTGTCTCCACGATGGAACTCACCCTCCACGAGCACGCAGCTGTTTTCATCGAACTCGAAATGTCGCCCGATCCGATCCCACTCAGGATGGATATCGAGTTCGCGGACGTAGCACTCCGTGCCGCCGCCGTCACGGTCAGACACATATTTTCGCGCGAGGCTTTGCAACGTGACGCCCAATTCCTTGCCCTCCACATAGCTCTCAAAAACGGGGCAGGGATGTTTTGGACCGTATCGAAGTAGACCGTCGACCAGTCCCCGAGAGAATGGGACTTCCATGCTATCGAAGCACTTTTCCGAGTCGCGATCATAGCCTTCAAAGCGCCAAATCCCATCTTGCTGCCCGTCCCGAAATCGTCCGTCCCTCGCGATGCATCCGTGCCGGTCCACCTCGGTCCAGCGACCGACGGGTTGTCCGTCGCGGTACCGGCCTCTTGTGAGACGCGAGAAATCACGCGACTCGTAGGCGACCGTCCCGTGTGGTTTCCCGTTTTTCAGGGGAATTTCCCACTTGTTTTTGTCGAACGTGGTCGCTTTCACCGCGCCGTCCGGTAGCGTCGCCGTCAACCAACGGTCGTTCTCGACAAACTCACCGCCCCGGTGGAAGTAGCTTCCGGTCAGCTCTCCGCCGTCGTAGGACGCGGTCTCCTTCGTGACGCCGTTTTCCCAAAACTCCACCCAGGGACCTTGCTTTCGACCATCGCGATATTCGCCGACCGACTTCGTCACACCGTTGGTGTGGAAGGTGGTCCATAGGCCCGTTTTTTCCCCCGCGTCGTAAGCCCCGGCGTCCTTCAACACGCCGTTCGTGTGACGCGTCGTCCACAGCCCGTGCTTCGCGGGTCCGCAATACCCTCCCTCCGCCTCGATCGACGCGTACAGGTACGTGGACAGGTAGGGGACGAAAACGTCTTCACGATCCTCGAAACGACAACGTTCACCACGTTCACGTGAATCCAGCCACCACGCGAAATCTTCCACCTGCATTTCGAGCAGGCGGCGCATACCCGCGCGTTCCTTTTCCAAACGAGGTTGGGTCAGTGCCAGGTGAGTGAAGTTATATCTCAAGTATTCCCCTTTGACCTCCCGGTCCGTCATGCTCGGTCGTTTCGCGAGTTCCGGGATGTGTTCCTCCAGCCGGAACAACGGGTCGTAGAAGACAACGACCACTTGCGGTCCAGCGAGTTGACGGGCAGCGTCTTGTACGATGAGCGCGGCGTGAAGAGTCCGAATCGGTCCGGCTCGTTTGAGCGGCGGCTGCCCGTACGCAGCGATCGCATCAGCGTCGGCCACGGAGACGTACTCGACCCCGATTCCATTCCTCGCATCGTAGAGGTCGAATGATAAGGGACGCCGAAACTGCGTCGGAGAGGGCTTGCGTCGGATTAATTCATGGTAGTCTGACATCGATCCGGGCAACCCGAGGAGGTGTCCGAACGCTCCGTAAGGCGGAGGCGTGAAAGCCAGGGAGTAATCGATTTTTTCGTGGCGCGTCATGTAGGTGAAATTTGGAAACTCCTTCCTTCCGCCGAACTGCGTCAAGCCATAACGCGCCAGAACCTCTCGAATGAGGCTGAGTGCGTCGTCCTCGCCAATGCTGGTGGGCGACTCGCTTCGTTCCGATCCGTCGCCATGCTCAAACACCGGCGCGACCGCCGTGCGTTCCGCGGGGGGATTCGGCAGACGCGACTCGGCGCCCGTTCCCGCGCGGCACGCGACGAAGGTCAGAAAGAATACATAGAGCATGAAGACGCGGACGAACGCTCGCGGCATGGACGTTGGTGCTCGCTGATCGGATGTTTCCCCGGCGCTGAACATTCCCAATGCCTCGCGCGAACGGTCATCCCATCCGCGTGATCTCAACTGTTTTCAACGCAATATCGCCGAGCGCACACGTCCGACGACGCATGCAATTTATCACGGCCCAACAGGGCCGTCCAAGGAAAATTCTTGTCGCCCTCTCACCCCCGCGCGTACACGGCGAAAACCGCCAGCGCGAGGATGATGCGATACCAGCCGAAGGCCTCGAGCGTGCGCGTGCGCAAAAATCGCATGAACCACGCGACCACCACATAGGCGGTGACGAACGACGTGACGCACCCCACGGCGAGGATCGCGGCGTGGCCCGTCCAGTCGATGGCGCCCGCGCGCTTGAGCAGCGTGTAGCCGCTCGCCGCGAACATCGTGGGCAGCGCGAGAAAAAACGAATACTCGGCGGCGGCGGAACGCGACAGCCCGAAGAGCCGCCCGCCGATGATGGTCGCCGCGGACCGCGACGTGCCCGGGATCATCGCGAGGCACTGGAACAGGCCGATCGCGAGCGAGGTGCGCAGCGGGATTTCGTCCACGGGTTTTTCGTCGCCGGGCAGCCCGCGCCGCTCGACCGCGATGATGACGATGCCGCCGACGAGCAGCGCCGCCGCCACGACCATGGGCCGGAACAAATACGCCTCGATGGCGTCGTGCGCGAAAAAGCCGATGACCGCCGCCGGCAGGAAGGCGACGACGAGGCCGAGCCAAAACCGCCGCGCGCGTTCCTCGTGCACCACGCCGACCGCCTCGGCCCACAGGCGTTTCGCGTAGAGCGCCACGATGGCGAGGATCGCCGGGAGCTGGATCACGACGTCGAAGGTGTCCTCGAAGACCTTGCGTTTCGCGGGATCGGCATCGAGCCCGACGGGCAGCCACTCGCGAAACAGGATCAGGTGGCCCGTGGACGAAACGGGGAGAAACTCCGTGACGCCTTCGAGCACGCCGTTCGCGATCGCGCCGAGCCAGGGCATGTCCATCCGGGCGCTCCCTCGGTGAAAACGGCGCGAACGCTAACACGCGCGCGACGCGGCGAACAAGTCCGGCGACCGCGTCATTGACGGGCGCGGCCCGATTCCGCTAAGACCGGCGGATTCACCGTTCGGTTCCCTCGCGGATTTTGGGGGCCGTGCGCATTTCGATGGATGGCCGGCCATGCCCAAGTCGCTGCGTCGTTTTCTCGTTTTCGTATCGCTCGGTCTCGCGTTGCTCTCGCTCGCCGCGCCGGCCTCCGCCCGCATGATTTTGTGGGAGGATTTCCTGAGCGGCGTTCCCGATACGTGGTCGGTCGTGGACAACCAGGGCGACGGCGTGCTGTGGCGCGTGCGCGGCGACGACTGTTTCGGCGACCTGCTCGGCGACGAGTGGACCACGGCCTACGGCAGCTACCTGAGCGTGGACAATTACTATTGCGGCGGCGGCTCGTATCACGACGACACCAATACCGCGTTTATCTCCGACGCGATCGACCTGACCGCGTACGAAAATCTCGAACTCACCTTTACGCACGACTTCGTGAACGACGCGAGTTCCTACGGCGAGGTGGACATCTTCGTCGACGGCGGTTCGTTCATGAATCTCGGAACCTTTTCGGATTCCACGATCGGCGACGACGTTCTCACCCTCGACGCCTCCGCGCTCGACGGCGAGGACGACGTGCAGGTGCGTTTCCGCTTCGACTCGATCGGCGCGAGCGACGCGGGCTTCTGGATGCTCGACGACATCCAGCTCGAAGGCGACTGCGTGGAGGACCGCACGCACGACGTGATCGAAGACGACGGCACGGCGGAGGCGCAGCTCGGCGGAACGACGGGGCAAATCCTCGTCACGTGCCTCACGCCCGAGCACTATCCCAGCTACCTGAGCGAGTTCCAGGTCTACTTCGCCGACCACGCGATCGGCAGCGACATCGTGACTCCCGTCGTCTATGTCGATCCCGACGGCAACGGTCCGCCCGAGGAGCAGTGGGCGGGCGGCTCGGCGATCACGGTGACCCCCGGCGCGTGGAAGACGGTGAACACGAACTTGCCGCAAAAGGCGATCACGACCGGGTCGTGGTGCGTGGGCGTCGTGTATGCGTTCGGCGCGGACGGCGTGCGTGTGGGGGCGGACACCGGCAATACCGACCATCACAGTTGGAAGGGCCAGGGATCGAGCTGGAGCAACGTGGACACGGTGCATCAGCCGGAGAACCTGATGATCCGCATCGGTGCGGACTACTGCGCGACGACCACGACGACGACCACCACCACAACCTCGACGACGACGAGCACCACCACGACGACCATCCCCGGCGATGACGACACGGATGACGACTCCGACGACGACACCGACGACGATTCGGATGACGATTCGGACGATGACGCGAGCGACGACGACGTCGATGACGACATCTCGGATGACGACACGGACACCGGCCCGACGGACGACGACGATCCCACCGATGACGACGGGGACGATCCCGATCCGGATGCCGTTTCGACCGGCGGCGGCGACGGCAAGTCCAACAGCGGCGGTTGCTGAACGCGCACGCGCCCGGCTTGCCGCCGTGCGGTGCTTCGTGGCAAGGTGCGCGCGGTCAAGTAAACACGTATCGGGGCGTAGCGCAGTCTGGTAGCGCACCGGCTTTGGGAGCCGGTCGTCGGGGGTTCAAATCCCTCCGCCCCGACGTTTCCTTTCGACGCGGATTGACGAATGGCGCTCGGCATTTCCACGCATTCGTTCGCGCTGTGGCCGCTTTGCGGTCGCCACTTCGAACTTGTCCGCGACGCGGGGTTCACGGGTGTCGAGGTGTGGGCGATGGCGCCCCACGTCGAGATCGAGATCGCGGGTGCCGTCGCTTACTGGATGGATGCCGCGCGGCGCGCGGGGCTCGACATCCTCTCGGTGCACCTGCCGTTCTACCGGCGCTACGGCGCGCCGGATTTTCGCTACCTCAACCTCGGCGACACCGACCGCGACGCCGCGAAAGAGGCGTCGAACCTCGCGATGCGCTGCCTCGCGCAGGCGGGACACTGCGGCGCGAAGATCGCGGTGCTGCACGGGATCGGCAACTGCGCGGGCGACGAGGACGAGAAGATCCGCCTGTTCATCGAGGATCTCGAACCCATCGTCGACATGGCGGCGCGCTGCGGCGTGACGATCGCGCTCGAAAACATCATGACGCCGATGTCCACGGCCATCGACCTCGCGCGCATCGTCGATCGCTTCGCGACGCCGCACCTGAAGGCGTGCCTCGACGTCGGCCACGCCAACGTGAACGAGCATGTCTTCGGCGCGGTCACGCGTCTCGGCGAGCGCATCGTGTCCGTCCACGTGCACGACAACCACGGCGAATCGGACGAGCACCTGCTGCCGGGCGACGGCACGATCGACTGGGAAACCACCGTGGACGCGCTGCGCCGTTACGGCGATCCCAACCTTATCCTCGAAACGCGCTGGCCGATGGCCGGCGACGAGATCGACGAGGGTGTCTTTCGCACGCACCTCGCCGCCGCCCGCGAACGCATGCGGGTCGTTTTCGGGGGGTGAAAGTCCCCTCACCCCGGCTCGCAGTGCTCGCCTCGCCTCTCCCGTCATGACGGGATAGGGGCCGGGGGTGAGGGTCGCCGGCTCGGGCGTGAGGGCGGGGCGTAGTGGCCGTTGAAGGGGCGGCACCCATTTGCTAACGTGCCGCCGTCTTCCCTGGGCAACGTGATGCGCATCTCCATCGTCATTCCCGTCTACGGCGGGGCCGGCACCGTGGGCGGCTTGTGCGAAGCGCTCCTGCGCGAATTCGCCGGACGCGAGACGCAGATCGTGCTCGTCAACGACGACAGCCCCGACAACGCCGACGAGGTCTGCCGCGCGCTCGTGACCGCGCATCCCGACGCGATCGTCTATGCGCGCCTGTCGCGCAACTTCGGGGAGCACAACGCGGTGATGGCCGGGCTTCGTCTCGCGGACGGCGACTTCGTGCTCATCATGGACGACGACTTCCAGAACCCGCCGTCGCAGGCCGCCGCGCTCGCGGACTTCGCCGCCGCGAGTGAATTCGATGTCGTGTACACGCGCTACGAACGCAAGGCCCACAGCGCGTGGCGCAATCTGGGGAGCCGCTTCAACGACCTCACGGCGTCGTGGCTGCTGCAAAAGCCGCGCGGGCTCTACCTCTCCAGTTTCAAGTGCCTCAATCGATTTCTTGTGGACGAGATCACGCGCTACGACGGCCCGTATCCCTACATCGATGGCCTCGTCCTGCGCACCACGCGGCGCATCGGCGTGCTCACGGTGCGCCACGATCCGCGCGACGCGGGCGAATCGACGTACAGCCTGCGCAAGCTCGTGCGCTTGTGGCTCAACATGTTCGTGAATTTTTCGGTGATGCCGCTGCGCCTGAGCACGCTCGCGGGATTCGTCGCCATCGTCGTCGGCACCCTGCTCGGCGCGAGTGTCGTGATCGAAAAGCTGCTGCGCCCCGACACGCCGATGGGCTACGCGTCGATCATGACGACGCTGCTCGTCTTCTCGGGCATGAGCCTGTTCATGCTCGGCGTCACCGGCGAGTACGTGGGGCGGCTCTTCCTCACGTCGAACCGCACGCCGCAGTACGTGATCCGCGACGTGATGCGCAGGGACCGGGACGGCCCGTGAACCCGCGCGAATACGCCGTCATGTACGAGGCCGAGGAGCGGTTCTGGTGGTACGTCGGCATGCGCCGCGTCTGGCTCGGCCTCTTCGAGCGTCTGCCGCGCCCGCCGCGCGATCTCGACATCCTCGACGCGGGATGCGGCACCGGCATCAACCTGACGTGGCTCGATCGCTTCGGCCGCGTCACCGGCCTCGACATCTCGGAAGACGCGCTGCGCTTTTGCGCCATGCGGCGCGGATCGGATGAACGGCTCATCGCCGGATCGATCACTGCGCTGCCCTTCGCCGACGCGTCGTTTGATCGGGTCACGGCGTTCGACAGCGTATGCCAGGTGGACGACGACCGCGCCGCGCTCGCCGAAATCCATCGCGTGCTGCACCCCGGCGGCTTCGTCTTTCTGAACCTGCCCGCGTTCGAAGGACTTCGCAGCGAGCACGACGCCGCGGTGCACCTGCGTCGGCGCTACACGCGAACGGAGCTTCGCGCGAAGCTGATCGAGGCGGGCTTTGCGCGGCCCGTCGTCACCTACGCCAACACGGTGCTCTTCCCCGCCGCCGCCGCCGTGCGTTTCGCGCGACGCGGCCACGCGCACGATCCCGCGAGCGCGCGGTCGGACCTGCGCCCTCTCCCTGCGATGCTCAACGCGGCACTCACGGCGGTTCTGTCCGTCGAGGCTCTGCTGCTGCGGTCGATGTCGTTTCCCTTCGGCCTGTCGCTCGTGGCGTACGCGGCGAAGGCGGACGCGGCGTGACGGCGACGGTCGGCGACGCACGGCACTGGCGCCGCCTCGCCGCGTGGGCGCTCGCGCAAATCGCCCTCTCGGGCTTGCGTCGCGGGGCGGTGAACCACGTCTTCGTGCGCGACAGCATGGCGCAACTGCCGCGCGTGCCGATCCCCGAGTCGTGGTCGCCCGTGCTGCTCGCTGTGAGCGCCGCGTGGTGGATCGTGCTCGTCGCCCTCGTGTGGATCGACCGCGCGCGCTGGCGCGATCAACTGCGCGCCGCACTCACACGCGACGCGCGTGGCGGCGTCGGCGCGGCCTCGCCCACGGATCGCATCGCGCTTTTCGCGTCGCTCGCGTCGTTCGTCGCGCTGGCGGCGCATTTCGGCGCTCATCGTTTTCGCATCAATTGGGACTGCGCATACCTGCTTGAAGCCGGGCGCGTGCTCGCGGAGGGCGGCGTGCTCTATCGCGACTTCGTCGATCCCAATCCGCCGCTCATTATGCTGCTCATGTCGATCCCGGCGCGCATCGCGGCTGCGTCCGGCATCCACCTGTTCACGGCGTTCCATTTCCTCGTGCTCGCGTGCGCGCTCGCGTCGTTCTTGACGATACGACACCTGCTCGCGCGTGCACCGGAGCCGCTGGCCTCACGCCGCGATTGGGTGCTGCTGCCCTTCGCGCTCTTCCAGCTCGGCCTCGCGTACTGGAACGAGTTCGGCCAGCGCGAGCACCTGTTCGTCATCGCGGCCATGCCGTTTTTCGTCGCGCGGGCGCTGCGTTGGGAGGGCGAAGCATTTCGCGCGCGTTACGTCGCCCTCGCCCTCGTCGCGGGCCTCGGCGCGTGCATCAAGCCGCATTTCTTCCTCGTGCCGCTTGTCATGGAGGCCGCGCTCGCCCTGGTGCACCGCCGATTCCGCACACTTTTTTCGCCGGAAATGTGGACCTTCGCCGCCGTGCCGCTCGCCTACCTCGCGTGGATGTGGCTGGGGTCCGAGCCCGTGCGAACGGAGTATTTCGGGCGCTGGCTGCCGTTTTTCGCGTCCACGTATTACGGCATGAACACCGACCTGCCGCGCGCGTGGAAGATCGCACCCAATCTCGTCGTGCCGGCCGCGTTCGCGCTGATGGTCGCGCGGCGCGCGCCGGGCGCCTCGGCCCGATTCGCGATCGGCTGGTTCGGCGCGGCGACGGGAGCGCTAGCCGTGTTCGTCGCGCAGGAAAACGGATTTTGCTACCACATCATCCCTTTCGCCGCGACGTGGATGATGTTGCTGGGCGCCCTGCTCGCGACGGTCCGGTTCCGCTGGTCCGGCGTGCGTGCCGTGTCGCCCGCGATGGTCGGCCTGCTCGCCGCGACGGGCATCATTCTCTGGCCGTTATGGCCCGGCGCGTGGCCCGACCGTGGCACGTTCGCCTACGCCCGCGAGCGCGCCGAGGTGATCGAGAAATGGTCGCGTCCCGGCGAGTCCGTGCTCATTCTCTCGCCGTCGCTGCTCTACGCGTTCCCGATGGCGCGGGCGATGGACCGCCGCCCCGCGACGCGCTTCGGGTGCCTGTTCATGCTCGGCGGGCTCTACGGCGACGTGCGCGGCGAGCCCGGCGCGCCGTTTCCCTATCGGACATTCGATGCCGCGACGGATTTCGAGCGTGCGTTCCTGCGCGACCTCGCGTCCGACATCCGCCGCGACCGGCCCCGAGTGGTGATGATCGAGCACGGCTCCTGGTGCCACGGCTGCCCGAAGGGGTTCGACGTGTTCGACTACCTCAGCGCGAATGGCTTCGTCGCGGGCGCGATGGCGGAGTATCGCTTCCTGGGGCGCATCCCCGAGTTCGCCGTGCTGGTGCGCGCGGACGTGCTGACGCGCGGGGCGAACGCGCCATGATGTCCGCGCACGGCGATCAGCGCCCTTCGCGTTTCGCAAACAGCGCCCCGATCGTCTCTTCATTCGGCGGCGATGCCACGCCCACCTCGGTGAAGATCGCGGTGATGAGGCGCGCCGGGGTGACGTCGAACGCGGGATTGCGCACGGCGATGCCCTCGGGCGCGATCGACACCTTGCCGCCGAGCGTCGTCACCTCGCTCGCCGGGCGCTCCTCGATGCGGATGTGCGTTCCGTCGGGAATCGCCCGATCGATCGTGGACAGCGGTGCGGCGACGTAGAAGGGGATTCCGTGCTCGCGCGCGAGCACGGCGACGGTGTAGGTGCCGATCTTGTTGGCCGTGTCGCCGTTTCGCGCGATGCGATCCGCGCCCACGACCACGAGGTCGATCTCGCCGCGCGACATGAGCGCGCCGGCCATGTTGTCGCAGATGAGCGTCACGTCGATGCCGTCCGCCGCGAGTTCGTACGCGGTGAGCCGAGCGCCCTGCAACCACGGGCGCGTTTCGTCGGCGAGCACGCTCACGCGCTTGCCGGCGTCCACCGCCGCGCGGATCACGCCGAGCGCCGTGCCGTAGCCGCCGGTGGCGAGCGCCCCGGCGTTGCAGTGCGTGAGAATGCGCGCGCCGTCGGGCACATACACCGCGCCATGGCGGCCCATCGCGCGGCACGAAGCCACGTCGTCGTCGTGAATGCGTTTCGCGAGAGTGAGCAATTCGGCGCGCACGGCGGCGATGCCGCGCGGCGCGGCGGCGTCGAAGCCGCGTTTCATCTCGCCGATCGCCCAGAAGAGGTTGACGGCGGTGGGCCTTGTCGCACCGAGGAACTTCGCCTTTTCGTCGAAGAATGCGCGGGCGGCAGTGAGGTCGTCCGGCCCCTGGATCGCCGCGAGGGCGAGGCCGTAGGCCGCGGCGATGCCGATGGCGGGCGCGCCGCGGATCGCCATGTCGCGGATCGCCTCGGCGACGTCTTCCGGCGTCTCGCAACGCACGTCGCGCACCACGTGCGGCAGCACGCGCTGGTCGATCATCAGCACGGCGCCGTCCTTCCACTCGATCGTCCGCACGGTCATGTCGCCTCCAGGAAGTGCGCGATTTTTATCAGCAAACGCGCTCACCCGGCCAGTGCCGTCCGATTGTTACGAAATTTTCCTCAAGTTCAACGTCGAATGCGGCGATACGTGGCGCAACGACGCGATGTGAAGTGCGACAGGTTAAACGGGAGTTCACTGTTTTATCCGATCGATCGTTACGCTAATATACCACGCGACGATTCGCCGCGTGGCGGATTCGTTTGTCTAACCAAAAAACCCAAGGAGAGAGACGATGCACAAATGGCCCGGATGGATGTTGATTTCGCTTTCCCTCATGGTGTTCGCGACCGGCTGCGGCTGCGGCGACGACGATGACGACGACGACAGCGCGCCGTCGGACGACGACACGACCGACGACGACACGACCGACGATGATTCGACCGACGACGACACCACGGACGATGACACGACCGATGACGACACGACGGATGACGACACGACCGACGACGATACCGACGTCGAGTACGATTCGCTCGAATGCGATCTGCCCGACCCCGCGTCGCTCGGCAGCGGCAACCTGATCGGCGGCGGATCGCCCACCGGCACGATCGACGTGTACGTCTTCGACGGCGAAACCTGCGATCCGATCGAGAACGCCGAGGTTGCCCACGGCGGCGCAACCTACACCACCGACGTCGACGGCTACGCCGAAGTTCTGCTGACCGACGCGGCCGAGCTCGTGACCGCTTGGGAAGACAACCACTGGGCGTGGAGCTATACCGCCGACGCGTCGGTGATGTACTTCCGCCTGCGTCCGGACGAGTACGCGGGAACGTATTCCGACTCCGACCTCGCGGACTTCACGCAGGACGGCACGCCGCTCAGCCTGGCCGCGACCACGCTCGGCAACCTCTTCTCGTCGCCGATCTATCTGGGCGCGGCGCTGCCCGGCATCTCGCTCGAGACGCTCTTCGGCGCCGACTACGACAACTTCTTCACGCAGGGCGCTTTCGACCTGACGCTCAACACCGGCTCCCCCGAGGTGACCGAAGTTCCGCTGAACGTCTACCTGCCCGGCATCGACATCACCGTGCTCACGTACGGCGTCGAAGGCGAAAATCCCCAATACGCCGTCCCGGTGAACAGCGCCGCCGCCACCAGCCCCGTCGAGGGCTTCGTGGCCGCGGTCGATGTCGCCGCGGCGATTCCCAACCTGGCGACGCTCACCTCCGTGATCACGTGCGTCGTCGCGAATCCCGACGACATCCTGGGGTGCGTCTCCAGCCTGATCGAGCCGATCCTGAACGAGGGCCTGACGATCCAGTACGCGGGCGCGGACCCGGGCTGGGACGGCGCCGGCGCGCCGGATATCGAGGTCGCCGACGGGTCGGCCAAGGGTTCCTTCGACGTGGCGATCGCGAATCCCGACGCGTCGTACGACTACCTCGCCATCGCGGGCGCGCTCATTCCCAACCGCGCGATCCTGCCGACGGCGCTCGGTCTCGCCGACGGAAACGGTGACCTCACCCTCGACACGATCGCGATCCCAGACGCCGACTACGGCGTGCTGGTCGGACAGACCGACCTGCTCGTCTCCGGCCTGACCTCGATGAACTTCTCGTTCGCGATTCGCTGGGCCGAGAGCCTGTCCGACTGGTCGACCGGAGTCGATCTCGATGCCGACACCGACTTCCTGCCGAACTTCGACGCGGGCAACACCAGCTACGACGACGTGACCGGCGAGCTGTCGTGGGCGCTCGAAGCCGGCGACGCGCCGGATGTCTACCAGATCGTGTACGTCCCCGAAGGCCAGAAGGTCGTCTTCGCGCAGGTGCCCGGCACAGCCACCTCGTGGGAGCCGCCGGTCACCGAGATGGGCATCGTCCCCGGTGAGGGCGACATCGTCGTGATCTTCGGCATCGACCTGCCCGACGACGTGGATGTGGATGCCTACAACCCGCTCGCGGTTCCGGCTCTGAAGAGCAGCGCCGTGAATCTGTGGACGAACCTCGTACTCTCGCTCTGATCCCCCGCGCCGCCGCGGCGCGACCCATCGCTGAAGTGCACACCCCGCCGGCCCGCGCCGGCGGGGGGTGATTTGTGCGCCCAGCATGGGCGCTGTCTTGTTGGTGGAAGTCCGACCGAGAGGAGGCCATCCCGATCGAAGCGAAGCGCAACCGCGGAAGGGCGACCGACCGTGGGGAGGAAGCGTGGAGCGAAAGCGCGGGCCGACGTACAGAAACCGGATTCGAGGCGACGC